>CAIQIY010000355.1 GCA_903871975.1 uncultured Chloroflexota bacterium
GAAGCCCGGCGATGTCGAGTACGCCTGTGGGGCCGTTCGTGCAACGTTGTGCACCATGCGATACTGCGATACATGGTTGCTGATCCAGTCACCCGGCCCTCGTGCAGCATCAGCGTTCGACAGATCAGCATGCCATCCCGTTGTCATGGCGCCCACGCCCCGTTGGGGCACCATGCGCATGCGGATGATGGCATCGGTTGGCGCTGTGCTCGGAGCAACGGAGTGCCGGCGCATGCCTGATACGTGGAGCGGAGCACCCGATGGTTCCATGATCGGTTGGCGCACTCATCCGTCGCCGCGGTGTGGTATGATGGCGCTCGAACGCGGGCGTAGCTCAGTGGATAGAGCAACGGTCTTCTAAACCGTCGGTCGGGCGTTCGAGTCGCCCCGCCCGCGCCACGATGCAACGACCGGCCGTCGCGTGACGCGGCACGCTGTCGGCTCGGCGCGGCCGGGAGCGCAACCCGACACCGGACCTGCGACGCGGTGGAGATCTCCCCGCCACATGGTGTCGCGGCACCATGGTGCTGCCAAGCGATCGCGCGCCCGGTCGTATGTTGGGGGTGCAGCACATGATGCGACGCCACTGGATACGTGCGGCGCTGGCCAGCCTGATCGGCGGCAGCACTGCAGCGCAGGTTCTGGCGCTTCGCTCGCCCCGATCGCCACGGTTGCCGCCACAGCAGATGGTCGCCACCACAAACCCACGGCTGGGGATTCACACCCGTCTCACCGGCATCGGCGATGAAGCCTACATCGAGCGATCGCTGGTACAAGTGCGCGAGATGGGCGCACCGTGGATCGTCGATCTGTTTCCCTGGGCATACGCGCAACCACGTTCGCGCTACGGCTTTGATTGGAACGGCGCCGACCTGGTGGTGCAGCACGCGGTGCGCCAAGGGCTCCAGGTAGTGGCACGCCTCGACATCGTGCCAGCCTGGGCGCGGCCAGCGGGCACCAGCGATCGCTATCTCGATCAACGGCACTACCACGATTACGCTGCCTACGTTGTAGCATTCCTCGAACGCTATCGCCAGTGGGGCGTGCGGCACGTCATCATCTGGAACGAGCCGAACCTGGCATTCGAATGGGGGCGTCGCGTGCCCGATCCGCGGGCGTATGCCGAGCTGCTCGCCGTGGTGTATCCACGAGCCAAGGCGGCGGTCCCCGATGCCGTCGTGATCGCCGGCGCGCTGTCGCCCGGCCCGGATCTGGGCGACCACGCCGAGGTGCGCATGGGCGACCTGCGCTATCTCGATGAATACTACGCAGCCGGTGGCGGTGCCCACTGCGATATGTGGGGCGTCCACGCCTATGGCGCCCAGGTACCCTTCGATGATCCACCGTCGGCCGATGTGGTGAACTTTCGGCGCACCGAAGTGACGCGCGAGCGCCTGGCCGCGCTCGGCGCCAGCGCGCAGCGGCTGATCATCACCGAAGGTGGCTGGAACGATCATCCGCGCTGGAGCGCAGCCGTGACGCCGGCGCAACGATTGCGCTGGACCATCGGCGCATACCGCCTGGCGCAGCAGTGGCCGTGGCTCGAAGCGGCGTGTCTGTGGCAGTTCGCCACACCGTGGCGTGCACGCACGTACCAGGACAACTGGAACTTCGTCGACTACGATGGAACGCCGCGAGCGATCTATTGGGCGGTGCGCAACACCTTCGTGCCGGGCGCCGTCGAGTGAACCCAGGCACGGGCGCGAAGGACGTGCCGCCCGGTTGATACGATCGACAAGGCATCCCGGGCAGGTGTGTATGGCCGGCGAACCAACGCACACGCGCTGGTGGGCCGGCGCCGCGCCCACGCGGCGTCGTGGACCGCATCCACGCCTGCATGCCGATCAGCTGCGCCACCCTGGCTTCCCGCATCCGGGCGACCCGCCCGCTGCATCGCCGCGCGCTCCGCGGCAGCCCATTCGAGTCGAACGATCACACCGCTGCAGGCGGCATACCACGTGCCAGCCGCCACGCATCGATGACGCGCGGCGCCAGGGCATCCCAGCCATACTCGGTGGCGATTTCGGCAGCGCGTTCCAGGAGCCGACGACGCTGTGCCGGGTCCGCCAGCAACGCCAGCGCCGCATCAGCGAAGGCCACCGGGTCGTCTGGTGGCACCAGCACGCCGCCCCGTGAGTCGCGCAGATACTCGGCCGCCTCGCCGACACGCGATACCACCAACGGAATGCCGGCTGCAATGAGCTCGAGCACCTTCGCCGATGAACGCGCCCGCATCACCAACGTGTCGCGCACCGGGACCACTCCCAGGTCGATCGTGTCGAGCACTGCCGGGATCGCTGCGGGTTCGAGCCAGCCGCAGTAGTCGATCGAGTCGGCAATGCCGGCGCGTCGGGCCGCCGCGAGGAAGCCGTGCTCCTCGCCATGCTCGCCCCGCCCGATCACGACCAGCGTCGCATCGGGTCGGGCAGCATGGACGCGCGCCCAGACTGCCACCATGTGCTCGGGTGGGCATTCCCAGAAGCGCGTATACCAGACCACGCGGCTCCCGGTACGTGCGCGCACTGCGGGGCTGCGTCGCTGGGCAATGCCATTGGGCACATAGAACACCCGCTCCGGTGCGATGCCAAAGCCCCACATCTGGGTCTGCAACGTACGGCTGGCGACGGTCACCGCACCGGCACGCCGCGGGAGATCCCGCTCCTGCCAGGCGAAGACACGCCGGGCCAGCGATGGA
Source organism: uncultured Chloroflexota bacterium (assembly GCA_903871975.1). Classification (GTDB taxonomy): domain Bacteria; phylum Chloroflexota; class Chloroflexia; order Chloroflexales; family Roseiflexaceae; genus CAIQIY01. The sequence goes on from CAIQIY010000355.1 coordinate 2,696, forward strand.
TAGCCAGCGAGGTCATTCCAGCCGCCGCGCCCCTCCCAGTCGTCGCTGTCGACGACCAGTGCGGCGGCGCCGATGCCGGCGC
>CAIQIY010000356.1 GCA_903871975.1 uncultured Chloroflexota bacterium
CCACATACCCTCGCGGCCGCCCTCGCGGCCAAAGCCGCTCTCGCGGTAGCCACCAAACCCCGACGCCGCATCGAACAGGTTGGTACCGTTGATCCACACCACGCCAGCCTTGATGCGCCGGGCGACATCGAGCGCCCGGCTGAGTTCCTCGCTCCAGATGCTGGCAGCCAGGCCATAGCGCGTATTGTTCGCCAGCTGCACGGCCTCGTCGTGGGTACGAAACGTCATCGTCACCAGCACCGGGCCGAAGATCTCCTCCTGGGCCACCGTCGCGGCTGGCGCCACGCCACTGAGCACCGTCGGTGGGTAGAAGCAGCCACCGGCCGGCGCATCGATCGGCAATTGCCACACCGTCGCACCCTCGTCGCGGCCCTGACACACCAGCCGGTCGATGCGCGCGCGCTGCAGCGGCGAGACCACCGGGCCGAGATCGGTCGTCTTCTCGAGCGGGTCCCCAACGCGCAACGTCGTCATGCGCTCGCGCAGCCGCTCCAGAAAGCGCATCGCGATCGGTTCGTGCAACAGCAGGCGCGACCCCGCACAACACACCTGGCCCTGATTGAACCAGATCGCGTCGACGACCCCTTCGATGGCGCTCTCGAGATCGGCATCGTCGAACACGATGAACGGTGACTTCCCGCCCAATTCGAGCGTGAGCCGCCGCCCGCTGCCGGCAGTCGCCTGGCGAATGTCACGGCCGACCTCGGTCGAACCGGTGAAGGCGATCTTGTCGATGCCGGCATGCCGTACCAGCGCTGCGCCTACCTGGCCATCGCCGGTGATGATGTTGATCACGCCGGGCGGGACACCCGCGGCGACACATTGCTCGGCAAACAACAGCGCCGTCAGCGAAGTCCACTCGGCAGGTTTGAGCACGACAGTATTCCCGGCCGCCAGCGCAGGCGCGACCTTCCATGCCAGCATCAGCAGCGGGAAGTTCCAGGGAATGATCTGGCCGATCACACCGATCGGGCGGGCGTCGCGAAACTCGCCATCACGAAGCTGGGCCCAGCCGGCATGGTGCAGGAAGTGCCGCGCGACCAGCGGGATGTCGATGTCGCGACTCTCGCGGATCGGCTTGCCGGTGTCGAGGGTCTCGAGCACGGCGAAGAGCCGGCTGTGTCGCTGGATGCGCCGTGCCAGCGCGTAGAGCACGCGCGCGCGCTGATGACCCGTGCACGCCGCCCAGTCGGGCTGCGCACGCCGCGCCGCGGCCACTGCCGCGTCGAGCTCGACCGGACCGGCTTGGGTCAGCGTTGCCAGCACGCTGTCATCGGTGGGGTTCCTGCTGTCGAACGCACGGGCTGGATCGTGCTCGGTGAAGGCACCATCGATGAACAGGCCAAACCGACGCCGATGGCCGTCGAGCCAGGCATGTGCCGGTGCGGCGCTCTCGGGTGCAGGGCCGTACGCCATCGTCTGCAGAATATCGCTGATGCGGTCGCTCATCGTGAATCTCCCGTCGGCGGCGCCACCGCCCTAGGCCAGCGGATGGCGATGGCCGGCAGAGTAGGCGCCGGTGACGTGGTGCTCCAGCTGACGCTCAATGTCGCCGAGTAATGTGCTGGCACCGATGCGGAAGCGCGTCGGATGCATCCAGGCCGTGCCGAGCTCTTCCTTGATCAGGATCAGCCAGTCGAGCGCTTGCCGTGCGCTGCGAATCCCGCCCGCCGGCTTGAATCCGACGACCTGGCCAGTGCGTTGGTGGTACTGTCGGATGGCGCGCACCATCGTCAGGCCGACTGGCAACGTGGCATTGACGCTCTCTTTGCCGGTCGATGTCTTGATGACATCGGCCCCCGCCAGCATGCATACCATGCTGGCACGATATACCTGACCCAGTGTGCCGAGCTCGCCCGTGGCGAGGATGGTCTTGAGGTGCGCTGGGCCGCAGGCGGCACGAAATGCGCGGACCTCGTCGTAGAGCGCGCGCCAATCGCCGCGCAGCACCAGCCGGCGCGAGATGACGATGTCGATCTCGCTGGCGCCGGCGGCGACCGATGCTTCGATCTCGCGAACACGCAGCTCGAATGGGTTGAGACCGGCGGGGAAGCCAGCCGACACTGCAGCGACCGGAATGCCGCTGCCGTGCAGCGCAGCGAGCGCGGGGCCGATCATGTCGTGATAGACACACACCGCGCCGACGCGCAGCGGATACTCGGCGAGCCCGAGCGCCTGCTGGATGTCGCGGCGCACGGGCTGGCGCGCCTTGGCGCATAACCGCTCAACGGTGCCGGCCGTGTCATCGCCGGCCAGCGTCGTCAGATCGAGGCATTCGATGGCACGCACCAACCATGCTGCTTGCCATTGCTGCTTCACGGTGCGGCGCCCGGGCAGGCTGGCGATGCGGCGCTCGACCGCGCTGCGATTGACACGCTCGCTGCGGAAGTACGCCTCGTCGAAGGCCGCTCCGTGGTTGCGCGGTGGGCCGGCACTGGCTCCAGCGTGCTGACGCGTCATCGTCTCGAGCATGGCGGCCTCCCTCTGTCATCGCGCCAGGATTGTAGCATCCACCGTCAGACCGGGCAAGTGTGGCTGGTGGCGTCCCATGGCTGCATCGGTGTCGTGCGCCATGTCGCTGGTCTGAGCCACATCAGCGCTCCACTGGCGTCGTGCCCGCACCTCCGGGCGACGCTCGTGCGTCCTCTGCGCTGCAGCCGACGAGGGGAGGGGCAGTCTTCGCATGCACTGATTGAGCAGCCATTCGCCGAGGCGCGCATCACGCACGGGCCTCGCTGGCCAGGCTGCGTTGCCGGGCAGGCCCGGCATGGGCAAATCGCATGCGCTCACGTCATGAATGGCTCCGATGCCTCCGGCGCAACATCACCGTTGATTCATGGTCGTGATCACACCAGACGCGCAGAGCCCGCCCGTGTGGTGTCGCGCAGATCGCGCACGAGCCGCCCCGCGGCACCTGCGGTCATCGGGTGAGTGGCTTACCCGCGATATGCCGCAGCAAGCGCATCGGCGAGCGACGCACAGCCGGCTGGGGCTTGCCCGGATGCCACGCCCCCGTCGGTCAATCGCTGTAGATTTCGGGGCGCAGCACACCGATGTACGGCAAGTTGCG
>CAIQIY010000357.1 GCA_903871975.1 uncultured Chloroflexota bacterium
CGTCGCCGCCGACGTCGTACTGCGCCCGTGCTCCAGATTCTCCCAGAACTCGGCAGGGGTGCGTGCGCCGGGAAACAGGCACGCCATGCCGATGATTGCCACACGTTCCATCGTCACACAATGCTCTTCAATCCCGTGGGCGATGCCACGGCAGCTGGTGCCATCGGGGGGTCATCCTTCATCGCGGCGCGCGCCGAACAGTGCATTGAGGCGCGCCGACAGCGTCACCTCGGCGCCGACGATCCGGGTGCATACCACGCCGGCCGCATCATGGACGGTGACGGTGCCGGTGATGCGTTGCTGATCGCGGCCGGTGATGGCGATGTCGACGAACAGCGGGCCGGCGGGTGTCGGCCCGTAGGCGCACACCGAGCCGACCACCAGTGGCAGGCTGGCGGCGCCAGTCATGCGACGCGCCCAGACGACCATCCCCTGCACGGCCATGTCGATGAGCAGCGGATCGATGCTGCGGGTCGCAAATTGCCCGAGTTCGTCGGGGCGTAGGTGTGGCGGCCGGATCACCATCGTCAGGCCACGCTCGTCGATGCGGGTCACCCGTTCGATGCCCTGGAACAATGGCCCGTGAAACAGCGTGCCATCGCGGTACAGCTCGGCACCGTCGAGCACGGCTGGCGCACGCGCATCGCCGCGCGGCATCAGCGCCGTATGCGGCGCCACCTCGCGGTGCAGCACCACGCGCGCCTGATAGTGATAGCGCGCCCGGCCCGTCTCGTCCTGGCTGGCGATCTGGACGCGCGCTTCGAACAGCCCCTGGGCGTCATCGCGCATGACCTCCTCGATGTCGCAGGTGTAGGTGTCGGCTTCGCTGCCGTCGAACACGATGCCCTTGAGTACGCGCACGTCGTCGCAGCGCACACAGCGCAGCCCGGGGTTGAGCCGCTCGGCGGCGCCACTCATCCAGGCGATGGCAAATGCCGTCGGCAGCACCACATGGCGGCCGATGACGTGGTCCGCCAACGCCGGGTTGACGTCGAGCCGGATCTGGCGCCGCAGCTGCAGCTGTCGCAGCGCGCGCGGGGCCAGTTCGCCCGGGCCGAGCATCGGGCTGCCGACGACGACCTGGGTTGCTTCGCTGCTTGGTGCGAGCGTCTCGACGAAGATCTGCGCACCGACATCCAGCGGGATGGTGGCGATGCCGCGCCGCGCGAACAGTTGGCGCAGCGCCGGCGTGACCATGCCACCCTCCCACGGGCCCCAATCGAACGCGACGACGCGGCACAGCGGGTGTGCGCTGCGAAAGGCGTGGGCGTATTTGTTGAGGATCTCGTTGGCGATGGCGTAGTCGGCCTGGCCGATGTTGCCGTAGAAGCCGGCTGCCGATGAAAAGAGCACCAGGAAGCGCAACGCCTCGGCATCGACGACCTCGAGCAGTGCCAGCAGACCGTCGATCTTGGCGCGATAGACCGTCTCGAAATCATCGGCGGTCTTCTGCTCGATGCGCCGGTCCGCCAGCACACCGGCGCCATGAATGATCCCGGTGACCGGGCCGAGCTCGGCACTGGCGGCGGCGCAGCGCTCGCGCAGGCCGCCAGCATTGGTCAGATCGGCCTGCAGGTAGGTGGCACGGCCGCCGGCCGCCCGGATCGCGCCGAGGGTCTGGGCGATTTCGCGCTGGGCCTCGATGGCACGAACCTCGCGTTCGATCAGCGCTGGTGCGGCACGGTCGCCGCGTGCCGTCAGCGCGGCCGCACAGCGCGCCTTCAATTCGCGGTTGTCGCTGACGCCATTGGCCCACTCGGGTTCGCCGGCCCCCGCCGCCGAGCGACCGATCAGGACGAAGCCACACCGCGTGGCCTGTGCCAGTGCCACGACGCAGCGGGCCGTGATGCCGCGCGCACCACCACTCACGACGAACACCGTCTCGCTGGTGACGGGACTATAGACCTGCATCGGGTCACCTCCGCTCGACATCGGCAGCGATCGTCACACGGCCAATGGCACCCAGCCCGACCTCGACGACGGTGCGGTCGGGATCGTAGAGTTCGGCCTCGATCCATTCGGCTGCCTGCTCGGCGTCGACTTCGGGGGCGATGTCGATGGCACGGCAGCTGACGAGCGGCCATTCCTGGCGCAGTGTCTTGGTCAGGCCGAACAGCCCGCCGGCGATGGCGGTGTGGGGGGTGTGGCTCGCCAGGCCGAGCTGGCCATCGATGCGGGTGATCGTGACGAATGCGGCGTATGCGGCACGCCCGGCACGGTTCAGGTCGGGCGAGAGTTGGCGTGCGGCCAGGAACACGTGGCGGAGCACGTCTTTCTGATGTTGCATGCCGGCAGCTCCGTCGTGGGCTTGTGGCTGGATGTGAATGAATGCTGCCACCGGGCCGTGCGCTTCGCCAATCTGGCGCAGCACGTCGACGAGCTGCGTCTCGCTCATGTCGCTGAGCGCGACATGCGGCCCGGCGGGTTCGGCATCGATGATGCCGGGCAGCCGCACGATGACGATCGGCCAACGCTGGGCCGTGAGCCGCGCGGCGAGTGCGGCGGCGAGTGGGCTGCCGTCGTCGGTGATCAGGCAGCAGGCATTGGCGGGCAACGCGAGCTCGAGTCGGTCGGGCGGGGCGAGCGGCCGTAGCCGCGCCTCGGCGACCGGCAGCGCGGCGCTGGCTGGCGTGGCTTCGGTGGCGACCGCGTCGGGGGTGGCGCCGACGAGATGCGCGACGATCTGGCCGAGGGTGCGCAATTCGCCGGCACTCTCGGGGGTCAGCTCGGGTAGGTGCGGCATCTGCTCCTGGAGCGCACCGAGGATCTCGACGCGCTTGATCGAGTCGATGCCCAGGTCGGCTTCGAGGTCGAGGCCCGGCTCGAGCGTATCGAGCGGATAGCCGGTCTTGTCGTTGACGATGGCGAACAACGCGTGCTGAACGTGCTCGCGACTGATTGGTGCGCTGGTGCCGGCAGGCGCTGCTGCTGCGGTGGGAATGGCGGCGGGCGGCGCGGCGGCTGGGCTGCTACCGGCCAAATGGCCGACGATCTGGCCGAGGGTGCGCAGCTCGCCGGCCGCTTCGGGGCTCAGCGGCGGCACGCCGGGCAGGCGCTCCTGCAAGGCACCCAGGATCTCGACGCGCTTGATCGAGTCGATGCCCAGGTCGGCTTCGAGGTCCATCGATGCGTCGAGCGTCGCGACCGGATAGCCGGTCTTGTC
>CAIQIY010000358.1 GCA_903871975.1 uncultured Chloroflexota bacterium
AATCGACGCTCTTTCGCGCGGTCGCCGGGCTGCTGCCGATCCGCCGCGGCTGGGTGCGCATCTATGGACGACCGGTTGGCGCGTGCCATCACCGCGTCACCTATCTGCCACAGCGCAGCGAGATCGACTGGCGATTCCCCATCACCGTGCGCCGCCTGGTGCTCGGTGGTTGCTACGTCCATCTGGGTTGGCTCAAGCGGCCCGGCGCCGAAAACTGGCGCCAGGTCGATGCAGTTTTGACACATTTGCAAATTGCTGACCTGGCGGGGCGACAGATCGGGCAGCTTTCCGGCGGTCAACAACAGCGCGTTCTGCTGGCACGTGCGCTGGTACAAAGAGCAGACCTGCTGCTGCTCGACGAGCCACTCAACGCCGTCGATGTCGAGACGCGCGGCGTCGTCGGTGCGGTGCTGGCGGCAGCGAAACAAGCTGGGCGGACGGTCGTCGTCGCCACCCACGATCAGGATCGCCTCGAAAGTGCTTACGATCTAGTGATTCGGCTGGAGGAGGGTCTGGCACAGCACAGCGTCGTCACGGCGGATGTGACGGCACCACTGGCCCCTGTGCCGGAAGGAGGGTCACGTGCTTGAGCCGCTGATCGGCCCTTTTCGTTACAGCTTCATGCAGACCGGACTGCTCGCCGTGATTCTGATCGGTGTCCCTTCTGCTGTGATCGGCGCCTACGTCGTGTTGCGCCGCATGGCCTTTATCGGCGACGCGCTGGCGCACACGGTGTTGCCCGGCTTGGTCGTCGCCTATCTCGTCGGCTGGAGCCTCTCCGGCGGCGCCATCGTGGCCGGCGTGATCACGGCGGTGCTGATCGGCTGGCTGGCACAGCGACAGGAGATTCGCGAGGACACCGCCATCGGCATCGTTTTCACCGGCATGTTTGCGCTCGGCATCCTGCTGATCAGCACGGTACGTTCGTACCGAGACTTCACCCACATGCTCTTCGGCAACATCCTGGGCGTCACCGCCGATGATCTGCGGCTGATTGCAATCATTGCGGCGGGCGTGCTGGCAGCACTGTTTCTTTTTCACAAAGAGCTTGAGTTGTCGTCGGCAGATCCGATCTACGCCCGCGTGATCGGCATTCCAGTCGACCGGCTGACCCTGCTGCTGCTGATCTTGCTGGCATTCTGCGCCGTCACTGGCATCCAGGCGGTTGGCGTCGTCCTGACCAGCGCACTGCTGGTGACGCCCGCCGCCGCAGCAGCACTGCTCACGCACCGTCTGGTTGCCATGATGGCGCTGGCATCGTGGTTCGTGGTTCTGGCCGGCATCGTCGGGCTATACGCCAGTTTTTATTTCAACGTCTCTTCCGGTGCAGCCATCGTGCTGACCTGTACGTCGATCTTCGCTCTGGCGTGGTCCATTCAACATGTGCGAAGTACACATCTGGTCCTCAGAAAGGGTAGCTGAGATGTCCATCTGGCCAAGAGAAAGCAAACAGCAAAACGAGACAAGGCGACCAGTCACCGCTCTCTCGGGTTTCCTGGGCGCCGGCAAAACAACCCTGCTCAACCATATCCTCAACAACCGGCAGGGGCTGCGCGCCGCTGTGATCGTCGACGACATGAGCGAGGTCAACCTCGACGC
>CAIQIY010000359.1 GCA_903871975.1 uncultured Chloroflexota bacterium
GACGGGCGGAAGTATCCGTGGGGCAATACGCCGCCGGACGCGACGCGGGCGAACTACGCCATGAACGTGGGCGATACGACGCCGGTTGGCGCGTATCCGGCGGGGGCCAGCCCGTACGGGTTGCTCGACATGGCGGGCAATGTGTGGGAATGGGTTGACCCTGACGGCGGCGGCGATCGGCCGTACATCGTGCGCGGGGGCGCGTTCTACCACAATGCGGACGATGTGGGGTGTGGTGCGCGGTTCGAGGGCGGCAACGACGTCTACTACAACGCCGTGGGTTTCCGGGTTGTGTCCCCCGGCCCCTGACGCACTGACGGGCGGGCAGCGGGTGCGGGGTAGTATGGGGGTCGGGAAACTGGCGCACTGCACCGCGGGGCACACACGCGTGTACCGGGGGCCGGGCGATGGTCGCATCGATGCGCCAGCGACCCCAAGGCGAGGCGGTTGCGGGCAGGCGACGGCGGCTGCCCGCTGTCACCTGCCTGCAGGCCGCCATGCGCTGCGATCACCGGTGCGCCGGGTTCACGCAGCGGCACGGCGGAACGCGGGCATCAGCTGCCCGACTGATCCGACTGACCCATCCGACGCTTGAGCGCCTCGAGCTCGTCATCGACCTGGCTATCGCGCTCCAGATCGCGGAAGCGCGTCTCGAGCGTGCCGGCCTGCAGCTGGTTCATCGCCTCGGCGCGGTTCAGGCGGTCGTCGACGCGCTCTTCCAGCTGGTCGAGCTTGTCCATCGGCGACGCCTCGCTGATGCCACGCACGGTGCGCTGGATGGCCTCCTGGGTCTGGGCGCGATTCTTCTTGGCGATGATCAGCTCGCGGCGTGCACGCACCTCGGCCAGTCGGCTCTCGAGCTGCACCAGCGCGTTCTGCAGCTGCTCGACCTGCGCGTCCTGCTGATCCGACTGCTCTTTGTACTGGGTCGCGAGCTTGCCCGCCTGGACCTTGCGCCCGAGCGCTGCCTTGGCGAGTTCTTCATCGCCGGCCCGCAGCGCCGCCTCGGCTTTGCGTGTCCAGCTGTCGGCCTCGACGGTGTAGCGCGTCTCCTGGTTGTTGAGCTTGGTCGCGTCGGCCATCGCGGCGGCGACGTTGGTCTTGGCCTCGTAGAGCTGGCTGGTCAGCTGCCGGATGTACTCGTCCGCCATCTTCTCGGGGTCTTCAGCGGAATCGAGCATCGCGTTGATGTTGGCGCTGAGCAAGTCGCGGATGCGTCCAAAGATTGACATGGCTCGAATCTCCCTCGTCGTCGATCGTCAGCCAGGTGCATCGCACCATGCGCCTGCGAACATTCTAGCATGAAGCGTGCATCTGTGGGCTATGACGCATCGGCAGGATCGCGGGTTGCGCCCGGATTCGCGGCTGCGCCGAGCGGGCGCTGCTGTGGCACACCCGGGCGGCGCGGATAGCTGGCCGGACAGGCGGCCACTTTGGTGATGGTGACCAATGTGCGTGGCGCCAATCCGGGCAACACGACCGGTTCGACCACCACCTGATCGCCGCCCAGCACCGTGATGGCGTACCGCGCCTGTGCGAGCTCTGTGGCGACATCGGCCCCCTTTGGCGCAAGAATCTGGCCACCGATGCGGCAGAGCGGCGATGCATACTCGACGAGGACCCGCAGTTCGGCGACGGCGCGGGCCGTGACGATGTCGTATGCCTCGCGATGGTGCGGATCGTGCCCGAGCAGCTCGGCGCGCAGGCTGCTGACGCTGACGTGCAGCAACCCCAGCCGGGCGCTGACGTGGCGCAGAAAGTCGGCGCGCTTGCCGATGCTCTCGATCAGGGTTACCTGGCAGGTGGGCAGGATGATGGCGAGGACCAGGCCGGGCGCGCCTGCGCCGCTGCCGATGTCGGCGAGGCGCTGCGGCGCCGCACGCCAGCTCGCGGCACAGCGCAGCGAATCGAGGATGTGACGGACGGCGATGTCGTCGGGTTCGGTGATGCGTGTGAGGTTCTGCTGCGCATTGGCGCGCAGCAACGCATCGGCGTAGTCGGTGAATTGCTCGAGCGCATCGGTGGGCAGCTCGATCCGCCACGCATCAGCGGTCCGCCGGATCAGTTCTGTTGTCGCAGGACTCCATGCCATCGGGTGTCCCCCGTGTTGCCGCAGCCGCCGCACGACCGCCGGCGTCGGTGTCATCCATCGGGTGCCGGCACCGCGCCCAGGCGATACAGGCCCATGGCAGCGATGGCGTGCGCCACCGGCGTCGGCACGAGGTCGTCGATCGGTTGGCCGGCGGCGATCGCCTGGCGCACCCGCTGGCTCGAGATCGACAGCGCCGGGCCGGGGAGCTCGCAGATGCGCGTGCCGATGCCGGGGAGCTGGCGCTCAAGCTCGGCCGGCGACCAACGACACCCGGGGCGTGGCGCCACGGCGATGTCGGCCAGCGTGATGAGCTCGGCGGCTGCCCGCCAGCGCGGCAGGCGCATCACGACATCGGCGCCCATCACCAGCGTGAACGCCGCGCGATGCTGCCCGGCCAGCCAGCGCAGCGTGTCGATGGTATAGACCGGCGTCGAGCTCGCGATTTCGTGGTCGCATACCGTCAACCACGCGCTGTCGGCGACCGCCAGGTGTACCAGCGCCAGGCGTTGCGCAGCGCTCGCGCCATGGCCGGCCGGCTTCCCCGGATGCGCAGCCGCCGGCACCAGCAGCAGCTGATCGAGCGCACAGGCCTGCTGTGCGCGCCGCGCGAGCATCAGATGCCCGCAATGGATCGGGTCGAATGTCCCGCCAAGCACACCGACGCGCACGCGGCTCCCTTCCGTTCCGTTGCCGTACCCCCGCCCACCCGCGGTGACGACCGCTGTGGGCGACTGCAGGCACAGGCTCGGCCGACCGCGGCTCAGGGGGCCGGTGCCCACGCGCGCGTGATGGCCTGATACACCAGCTTTGCCGCCACGAACTCGCTCACGTGGTGGCCGGGGATGGGCGCGAGTTCGACGCAATCGAGCGCCACGATCCGGCCGTGCGCTGCCACGATGCCGATGATCTCGAGCACCTGCTCCCACGACAGGCCACCCGGTTCGGGCGTGCCGGTCGCCGGAATGAGCGTCGGATCGAGGCCATCCAGATCGATGGTGAGAAACACCGGACGATCGCGCACCAGTGCCGCCAGGCGTTCGCGGTGCCAGCCAGCGTGGACATCCTCGGCGAATGCGACGGCGATGCGCTCGGGCTCGGCGGCGATCAGCGCCATCTCTTCCGGGCACACCGAGCGGATGCCGAGTTGCACGATCGTCGCACCGAGCTCGAGCATGCGTCGGGCAGCACAGGCATGGCTGAAGCGGCTGCCTTCGTAGTCGTCACGCAAGTCGGCATGCGCATCGATCTGGACCACCACGAAGCCGGGATGGTCCCGCGCGACGGCCTGCGCGATGCCGACCGAGATGGTATGTTCGCCACCGAGCGCGACGAGGTGTTTGCCGGCCGCGAGCTGCTCGGCGGCACACGCCGCGATCGCCATGACGGTGGCCTCGGGGCCGGCAGCACTCGGTGCCAGCGCGGGCAGCGTGTGAATCCCGAGCATCAGCGCCGGCTCATCACCACGCCAGCGATCATACAACTCGACCTGGCGCGAGGCATGAATGATCGCGCGGGGGCCTTCGCGCGTGCCCTGACCGAAGCTCACCGTCGCCTCGTACGGGATCGGCAGCACGACCACGCGGCTGGTCGCCGGGTCGCTCGCAGCGGCGTCCAGGCCCAAAAAGTTCTCCGGCGTGCTGAACTCATACGCATGGTGTCGCATGAACCGTGGTACTCCTCGCGTCGTCTGTTATACTGCCGGCACGCACTCGCCGGCGCTACGAAAGGATCGCAGCATGGACGCCATCAACCGGTTGGAGTCGCAGGCGCGCCTCGAGCACGCCCACCAAGTCCTCGGCGATTTCCTCAGGACCGACCAGTGGTATCCACAGCCGCTGGACGGCTTGCGTGGCTTTCGCAGCAACTACAACGGGCAGAGCGGCTACTATCGCATCACCGCATACATCGCGGAATCATCCGAGACTCTGCTGTGCTACGCCTACGCCGGCTTCTACGTTCCCGCCGAGCGCCGGGCGGCGGCTGCCGAGTTCCTCACCCGCGCCAACTACAACCTGGTGCTGGGCAACTTCGAACTCGACTACCGCGACGGCGAGGTTCGCTGCAAGGCGAGCCTGGCGTTCGCCGACGAAGCGCTCACCGAAGGCCTGGTCTCGCAGGTGATCTACGTGC
>CAIQIY010000360.1 GCA_903871975.1 uncultured Chloroflexota bacterium
CGCCGGCGTGGCGCTGGCAGCCGTGTTGACCCACTACCGCACCGAGTTGCAGCCGCGCGACCAGCTCGCCGCGCACGAGGCACGGGTCCGCGCGCAGTGGGCAGCCGCCACCGATGGCTTCGCGCCGCTGCTGCAGGCGGCACACACTGCACTCGATGCGGCACGGCTGGACCTCGATGTCGGCCGTGTCGCGGCGGCGCGCGAGGCGCTCGCCGAGGCCGAGGCCTTGCTGGCAGCGGCGCAGCGTCATGCGCCGGCATGGCGCCGGTTGGCCGGCTTTGCTGCCGAACTGGCCCAGCACACGGCGCCAGCCGCCGGTGAGGCCGGTACGTTTGCGCGCGGGGTGCAGCGGGCGGTCGACGAGGCGCTCGAGAGCACGGTGGTGGATCGCGATCCGGCTGCGCTCAACGAGCGGCTCGAAGCGCTGGCACAGCTGGTGGCGCTCCATCGGTTGGCCGGGCAGCGCTGCCGCGAGCTGACGCTGCTGGCCGAGCAGCACGCCGATCCGGCGCAGCGCGCCTGGCTGCAGCATCGGGCCGCTGCACTCACCGAGCGGCTCCAGACGCTGGCGCCACGACGCGAGGCGCTGCTGGCGCTCGATGACGAATTGCGCACGCTGTTGCGCGATAGCACCGCACTGCCGCTCGTCGATGGGGTGCCGCCCGTCGTCAGCGTCGCCGCGCCCGCCGACGCGCGGCCGATGCTCGCCGGCGTTGGCGATCTCGCTGCCGGCGCCCGCCGCCGCCAGCACTGGTTCGGCATCGCCCAGATGCTGGTGGCCATCCTGGTGCTCGGCGGCGCTGGCTTCGCCGAGCTGTATCTGGCGCGCGATGACTTCGGCGCCAGTTGGTGGGGAGATTATGTCGCGCTGTTGATGTGGGGCTTCAGCGCCGAGACCAGCCGCGCGGCGGTGAGCGATGTGGTGCGTCAGGCGATCGGCCGGGGGCCGAGGGCGTGATCACGGAGCCGAATCACCGCGATGCCGACGCCGCAGGCAGCGGGTTGGTCCGTGCCCGTGATCGCCCATGCCGCGGCGCGGCCGGCAACGCGGGGCGCGATCGTCGACCACGGCGACCGCGCAGCGCACCCGTTGCCAGCCGCGGCTGGGGGCGCACCAGCTCAGTCGGCCAGGCTGGCATCGAGCGGCTGCTGATACGTCGCGACCTGCCCGGCGAGCACCTCGGCGATGCTGACCGGCCGATCGAGCAGCGCCGATTCCAGCAGCGCGTACACACCGGCGACGGCGCGCGCGCCTTGTGCGCCATCGACCTCGGGGGCCCGGCCGCTGCTGATCGCCGCGGCGAAGTCGGCGTATTCGACCGCCAGCAGCCGTTGGTCGGTGGCCGCAAAGTCCAGCTGGTAGTGTTCGAGCCGCGCGCCGCCGAACAACGCCGCGCTGACCGGATCGAGCTGAAACTCGGGCACCAACTCGAGCAGTGACCCAGTGTACGGCTGGCCGGCGATGGTCAGCTGCAGCGGCACGCCGGTGCGATCGACCGGCATGTCCAGCGAGCCGCGGGAGCCATGGATCTGGCGGCTCCACAGCGGTGCGCCGTGGCCGGCATGATCCTCGATGAGCTGCCCGACGGTGCCATCGGCGAAGCACACCGTGGCATACAGCGCGTCCTCGGCGGTGGCACGAAAGCTGGCCGGCATCTGGCGCTGCCTGGCGCCATACACCCCGGCCGGATCATTGCCGGCAGCGACGGCGGCGCCGCTGGCGGCAGGGTTGCGCCGGATCGGCTCGTGCAACCGCACCTGCGCATAGCAGCGCTCGATCGGCCCGAGCAGGTACTCCAGCATGTCGGTGTAATGCACGCCGACGTCCAGCAGGATGCCGGATTGGTCTTTCTGATGGCGCCACACCGAGATCAGCATCTCGTCGCCGCCACCGACGGTGTGATGGATCACGAAGCGCGGCTGACCGATCACGCCGGCAGCCAGCAACGCGCGCGCCAGGCGATTGATCGGGTCGCGGCGATAGTTCTCGGCGACGCTCAACACGCGACCGGCCGCCGCCGCAGCGCGCTGCATCGTCTGGCACGCGCGCACCGTGAGCGCCATCGGCTTCTCGACCATCACGTGCAACCCCAGGGCGAATGCGGCACACGCCAGCGTGTGGTGCGCTGGCGGCGTGGTCGTGATATCGACCGCCACGACCCCCAGCGCCGGCAGGTCTGCCAGATCGGCGACGATCTGCGGCGCCCGCCCGAGGGTGGCCGCCGCCTCGGCCGCGAGCGACTCGGCGTGGGGCCGATGCTGATCGCAGACCGCGACGAGCTCGAGGTCGCGCCAGCCGGCCTGCTGGAGCCGTGCCAGGCCGCGCAGGTGGCGGTGGCCCATGCCGCCGCAGCCGATGATCGCCAGCCGAATGCTCATCGCGTGTCCTCCTGTGCGGCCGCGCCGTCGGGCGCGGCGATCCACTCGCGAAACCGTGGTTCATCGGCGTTGCGCCCCGACACGACGATCACGACATCGTCGCTGCCCGGATCGTCGGGCAGTTCCTGCAGCGCGGCTGCCAGGGCAATCGCTCCCGACGGCTCGCTCTTCAGGCCATGCTGTTGGTAGAGCCACGCCATCGCACCGCGGGTGGCATCGTCGTCGATCGTCAGGCTGCGGGCGACGTGCTGCCGCAGGATCGGCCAGTTGTGGGCGCCGACGTCATACGACAACAATCCGTCGCAGATGCTGGCGGGCTGCTCGAGGCGCTCGCGCCGACCCGCGCGCAACGAGCGGGCGAAATCGTCGGCACCAGCCGGCTCGACGCCGACGATCTCGGCCGCGGGTGCGACGTGGTGGACCGCCAGCGCGTGGCCGGCCATCAGGCCGCCGCCGCTCACCGCACAGTACAGCCGCCCGATGCGCCGCCCCAGGCGCGCCAGTTCCGCGCCGATCTCCAGCCCGCCGACACCGTTGCCGGCGATGACCCACGGGTCGTCGTAGGGCGAGGCCTGCACCGCCTGCTCGCGTGCCGCGATCGCGGCCGTGAGCGCATCACGCTGGCCAGTGCGGTGATCGTTGGCGATGTCGTAGGTATGGATCTCGGCACCGAACGCGGCGGTCAGCGCAAATTTCACCTGCGGCGCCGTATCGGGCATCACGATGATCACGCGCGTCGCGTGGCACATCCCGGCGTAGGCGATGCCGGCGGCAAAATTGCCCGACGAGTGCGCCGTGACCGCACGCCCGCCGATCTCCGCGCGGCGGTGCGCCATCCAATTGAGTGCGCCGTACACCTTGAAGGACCCCACCGGCGTACTGCCGTAGTCCTTGAGCCAGATCCGGCGCGATGCCGGGAATTGCAGCAGTCGCTCGAGGCGATACGAGCGGATGAGCGGCGCAGGGTCGAGAAACGGCCGGATCGCCGCCTGCGCCTGATGGACATCGTCGATGGTCGTCGTCGTCAACCCGTCAGTCATCGCGGACTCCTCGCCAGCATGGCTCATTCGACCAGGAAGCGGCGATAGATCTCGGCGCCGCGCTCAAGCGACGCGATGGTGATGTATTCGTCGGTGGTATGCGCCTGCGCGATGGAGCCAGGGCCGAAGACGACGGCCGGCACGCCGGCGCAGCTGATGGTGGCCGCGTTGGTGCCATACGGCACGCCGATCGCCCGGCGGGGTGCAGCGGGGTCGTCGCTGGCGTGCAGCGCCAGCAGGCGTTCGGCCAGCCAGCCGTTGGCGTCGTCGCGCAGCCCGGGGGCTTCCAGCCAGGGCGGCTCGCAGCACACCTCGCCGTCGGCGGCAGCGCCCACCAGCGCGCAGATCGCGGCCCGCGCCTGCGCCGGGTCCTCGCCCGGCACCAGGCGGCGGTCGATCTCGATGGCACACTGATCCGGCACGATGTTGACGCTGGTGCCGCCCGTGATGCAGCCGACGCTCAACGTCGCGCCACCGCACAGCGGGTGCGGCGCGATCTGTTCGCCGAGCCGCGCGGCCAGCGCCTCCAGCTGCGTCACCACGCGCGCCATGCGGTAGATCGCATTCACGCCCAGGTCCGGCGTGCTGCTGTGGCACGCGCGCCCATGCGTGACGATGCGAAAGCGCGTCACGCCGCGATGCGCCACGACGACCTGCAGATCGGTCGGTTCGGCGACGATCGCCCCGTCGGGCGGCCGGTCGAGCAAGCGGCTGCTGCCGCGCGCCCGACCCCAGCACTCCACCAGGGCGTGCACCCCGGTCGCCGTCGCTTCCTCGTCGGACGAGGCACTGAACACCAGATTGACGCGCGGTGGTGTGCCGTCGTGCACCACGCGCTGCAGCGCCCAGAGCATCGCTGCCATCGCCCCCTTGACGTCGCAGGCGCCGCGACCCGTGATCCGCCCATCGGCGATGCGTGGCGTGAACGGCTCTGCCATGCCGTCTGCCGGCACCGTGTCGAGGTGCACGTCCCACAGGATTGTCGGCCGGGTCGGATCGTCGCCGAGCCGCGCAATGACGTTGGCCCGGTCTGCGCCGACTGCCACACGCTCGGCCGGGAGGCCCAGGTCGGCGAAGAATGCCAGCAGCCACGTCACCAGGCGTGCTTCCGAGGTGGCGGCATCGCCGGCGGCGCGCCCCATCGGGTTGACGCTGGGAATGGCGATCAGTTCGGCGAGCAGGTCGACGACGGGTCGCATCAGTGGTCCTCCACACATCGCACGCCAACCATGCCGGCGTGTCGCAGCCGGCCATGGCGGCTGCGTCCCCACGCGCGGCACGTCGCTCCGTCATGATGGTCGCCTCCAGGCCGGTGTGCTGCACGATCATCGAGGCGGTGACTGCGCGCCGCGCAGCGCTCACCCGAGGACGGCACCGAACACGATGCACACCGGCGTCGGCACCGCACACCGCGGGCCTTCGGCCGACGGCACGCCGCTGGCGGGATCGAGCGGCAGCGCCTGGATGCTGCTGCTGTCCTGATGGGCGGCCAGGAGCCAGCGGCCGGTCGGATCGACGGCGATGGCGCGCGGCGTACGCCCACCGACCGGCACATGCGCCACCAGCTGTGGCCGGTCGGCGTCCAGCCGATACACCGCGACGCTGTCGTGGCCACGATGCGAGGTGTACAGCACCGGCAGCGTCGGGTGCAGCCGCAGATCGGCGGCGTGCGACGTGCCGGCCCAGCCGGCGGGCAAGCCGGTGCAATCCTGGCGCTCGCCCAGCTGACCGGTCGCTGCATCGAACTGGTAGCGACTCAGCGTCGAATCGATCTCATTGATCACATACAGGGCGCCGTCGCGGCCGAACAGCGCGTGGCGCGGCCCGGCGCCGGGTGCGGCCGTCTGGCCGTCGGCGGCCCGCTCGAGCGTCGCGCGCGCCGTATCGTGGCGATACACCAGCACGCGATTGAGGCCCAGATCCGGCACCAGCACCCAATTGCCGCTCGCGTCCGTTAGGATGGCGTGGGGGTGGGCCCCGCCACGCTGCACCGCCGGTTCGCGATGCGCGATCACCGGCGCCGCCGCCGCCAGCCGGCCATCGGCCTCGATGGCCAGGCGCGCGATGGTACCACCGCTATAGTTGGCCACCAGCACCGCCGCGCCGTCGGGCGTGAGCGCCACGTAGCACGGATCGGCGCCATGGCTCGCGCGTCGCCCCAGCCAGTGCAGCGAGCCATCGTGTGGCGCCACGGCGAACGCGCTCACCGCACCACTCCCATTCAGCGCGCTGGTCTCCTCGACGGCATACAGCGCACGGCCATCGGCCGCCAGCGCCAGATACGAGGGATTGGTCACGCCGCGGGTGACATCGCGCAGCGTCAGCACGCCCGTCGCGCTGTCGAACTCCGCCCGATACACGCCCTCGGCGCTGCCGGCGACATGCGGCATGCGTTCGGTATACGTCCCCAGATACACCCGAAATCGCGTCATCGCACCCTCACGCATCCGACGTCATGCGCTCGCCGCGCAGCAGGAAGGCCCGGATATCGAACGCCCCGGGGCGTTCCGGCGCCAGATGGCCGCTCTCGACCATCACATCGAGCGGATTGGCGCGCGTCTGCATCGGCAGCAGCACCTTCTCGTGGCGGCGCGCCGACTCATACACCGCGTGCACCATCTGCAGCGCGATGTAGCCCTCGTGCGCCTCGTTGCGGAACGTCGCCCGCGTCCCATCGAGCCACTCGGCGAGCTCGGCTGCCTGTGCCGCGCCGGCCTCGACCCACTCGAACGCTTCACCGAGCTCGGCAGGCTGCCCAAAGCGCCCCGGCGGCGTATGCAGCTCCCAGCGACCGCCCGTGTCGGCATTGAGCAGTTGCAGGTCCGAGGTCGTCAGCGCGATCATGCCGGTGCTGCCGGTGATGAACGCGCCCTGATACACCGTCGACGTCACGTCGCTCAGCAACAGCGCGACCGCATCGTTGGCGAAATGAAACACGCCGACCGCGCAATCCTCGATGCGGGTGTTGCGTTCATGGCGATCGGTCTTGCGCTCGATGTTCCCCATCACCCAATCGCACGCCACATCGCCCAACAGCCAGCGGTACATGTCGGTCTGATGCGAGCTGTAGTTGGGCAGCCCATCGGCGGCGAAGCTCTGGATGGTGCGCACCGCACCGATTGCGCCGCGGGCGATCAGCTCGCGCGCCAGCGTGTACGACGGCAGGAACCGGCGCTGGTGCGAGATCGCCAGGCGCACCTGGTTGCGCTGGCACGCCACCAGCATCTGCTCGGCGTGGCCCAGCGTGTCGGCCATCGGCTTCTCGCACAGGATCACCCGCGGCCGCCGGCTGGCGGCGGCGATCGTCCAGGGGGCGTGGCCAGCATGCCAGGTGCAGATCGACACGACATCGGGGCGTTCGGCATCGAGCATCGCGCGTGCATCGTGGTAGCAGCGCGGGGTGATCCCGAAGCGCGTGACCTTCTCGGCCATCGCCTCGTCACTGAGATCGGCCAGCGCCACGATATCGTAGCGCCCGGCATCGAGATAGCCGCGGATGTGGTTGGCGGCGATGCCGCCACAGCCGATCACCGCCACGCGATAGCGTTCGGTCATGACTCCTCCTCGGGGGTGTTCAGATGGCGGTGAAGCCGCCGTCGACGGCCAAATGCTGTCCGGTGATCATCGCGGCCGCCGGCGACGCCAGGAACACGACGGCACCGGCGATGTCGGCCGGCTCGGCGATGCGGCCGAGCGGCACGGTGGCGGTACTCGCGGCGAACACCGGGTTGGTGGCCAGCGCCGCCTCGAGCAGTGGCGTGCGGGTGAACGTCGGTGCGATGGCATTGCAGCGAATGCCGTACGACGCCCATTCGGCGGCCAGCGTGCGCATCAGGTGGGCTGCCCCGGCCTTGGCGGCGCTGTAGATGCTGCGGCCCGGCGCGCCGACCACGCCGGCCTGCGAGGTGATGGTGATGATGCTGCCCGGCCGCCCGGCGGCGCGCATCGTCCGTGCGACCGCCGTCGAGAGGAAGAACACGCCCTTGAGGTTGACGCCGGCGATGGCGTCGTAGTCGGCTTCGGTGTAGTCGAGTGCCGGGCGCTGCTGGTTGATGCCAGCATTGTTCACCAGCACATCGATGCGGCCATAGTGCCCGATGACCTGGGCGACGAACTGCTCGATCGCGGCCACGCTGGACACGTCGAGCGCGAATGCGGTGGGCGATGCGCCGGCGGCGGCACACGTCCCGGCCACCTGCTGCGATTCCGCCAGCGTCCGGCTCCCGAGCGCGAGGGCTGCGCCATGCTGGGCGCACGCCATGGCGATCGCGGCGCCGATGCCGCGCCCCGCGCCGCTGACCACCACCACCTGCCCCGCCAGCGAGAAGCTCACCAGCTGTTCCATCGTCGGAACCTCCCACGGCACCGCGCGACGCCGCGCGCTGTCGGCCTCGTGATCATGGATCGAGCAGTCGGCGTGCCCGCTCGACCGCCTGGCGCACGCCATCGGCGCCGCCACGGCTGGCTTCTTCGATGCTGAACCAGCCGGCGAAGCCACCACCGCGCAACTGCTCGAGCAGCGCAGCCAGCGGGGCGACGCCATCGCCGAGCAATACCGGTTCGAACGTCCCCGCGCGGCGGATGTCGCTCAGATGCACCGCGACGACGCGCGGCAAGGCGCGCTCGAGGAGCTCCTGCGGGTCCTCGCGCAGCGCCAGCGGGTTGGCGGTGTCGAACAGCACGCCGAGCGACGAGCCGGCCGTGGCGTCGAGCAGTGCGGCAAAGCGCACCGCCGGCTGGCTGAAGTCGTTGTACTGCCACGGTGCGCCGCGCACATGGTTCTCGAACAGCAGCGCGACGCCGGCATCGCGTGCCTCATCGAGGCAGCCAGTGAGGCCCTGCGCCGCCCAGCGCAGGCCATCGGCCTCACGCGTCTCGGGATGCGCCTGGCCGGCGGTGATGCGGATCGCGCCGACGCCGAGGCGCCACGCCGCCTCGATCCAGCGACGCAGCTCGTCGCGCTGGGCGGCGCGCACACGCGCATCGGGGTGTGTGAAGTCGGGGTAGCTGACCAGCATCGGCAACGCCACCCCGGCATCGCGTGCCGCCCGCGCGATGGCATCGAGCTCGGCGGCACCGGCGCGCGTCAGCTGCAACACGCTCAGGTCGGCGCCGTCGAGCCCGGCGTCGTGGGCCAGCGCGAACCAGCCGGCGAGATCCAGGCTGCCATCGCTCAGGGCCGCGTACAGCGACACCGGCAGGCAGCTCAGGCGCGGCGCGGGCAGCGGCCTCATCGCCGTGCACTCGGCTCGGCGACGATCCCGGCGCGCGCAAATGCCGCCGCGAGCGTGGTGTAACTCTGGGCCGCCGCCGCCAGCGGGTCGTAGTTCGGGCGACGTTGCACCATCACGCTCACTTCGGGCGTGATGAATCCGGTATACCCGGCGACCTGCATCGCCTGCAGGTACGCCACATAGTCGAAGACCCCCTCGCCCGGGATGAGGAACTCGTAGTCCGGCACGGTGCCACGCTCATCCTTCACGTGCGTGTGCGCACTATGGGGTGCCAGGGCCGGCACCGTCTCGGCGATGGTGAAGCCCATCACGTTGAAGTGGCTGATGTCGAAATTGAGCTTGAGCCACGGCGAGTCGATGGTGCGCAGCAGCGTGAGCACGCGCTCGGGCGTATCGAGCATCGACCCCACATGCGGTTCGGCGGCGATCACGACGCCGCGTTCGGCCGCATACGCCACCAGCGCGCCCATGCGTTCGAACAGCAGCCCCTCGAGTGCCGGGTAGTCGGCCGGCGCGCCGCCGACCGTCGTATCGATCACCGGCGGCACGCCATCGACGGCCCATTCCACCGCCAGGTCCACCGCGGCAGTCAGGCGGCGCCAATGCTCGGCAGCCACCGCCGGATCGCGTTCGACCATGCTGGTCTGTGCGGCGAGCGCCGGCAACTCGAGGCGATGTTCGCGCAGCAGGGTCGCGATGGCATGCCGGTGCGCACGGTCGAGGCGCGACAGCTCGGTGGCATAGCCGGGGATCACGGTGATCTCGACGCCGGTGTAGCCGGTGCGGGCCAGGAACGGAATGAAGACCTCGGCGGGGACCGTCGGCATGCCCCAGGTGCTATAGCCCAGTTTCATCGCTGGCCTCCTCGGCAGGTGCCGGCACCAGCCGGTCGTCGCGCCAGCGGCGGCGAAACGACGGGCGCACCAGCGCTTCGGGTGACTGGATGGTCAGGCCGCCGTCGGCGGTGAGCACCGCGCCCGTGACGAACGAGGCGTCGTCGGACGCGAGAAACGCGGCGCAGGCGGCGATCTCGTCGGGGCGGCCGTACCGGCCGAGCGGGTAGCAATCGCGCGACAGCGCGTCTTCGAGCGGGTCGTGCAGCATGTGCCTGGTCTCGTCCTCGCCGACGATCTGCCCGGGGGCGACGGCGTTGCAGCGAATGCCCTGGCGGCCGTGGTCGAGGGCGACGCTGCGCGTGAGTGCGTTGAGGCCGGCCTTGGCGACGCTGTAGGCGCCGAAGTGTGGGTTGGTGATGACGGCATTGACCGTCGAGATGAACACGATCGCGCCGCCGCCCGCGGCGGCCATCGGTGGCACGCAGTGGCGCACGCCGAGGTAGGGGCCGCGCAGGGTCACGGCCAGGGTGTGATCCCAGTCGTCGTCGGTCAGGTCGGCGGGCCGCTTCATCACCGCCGAAGCGGCATTGTGCACCAGGATGTCGAGCCGGCCGTAGTGTTCGCGCGCCGCGGCCACTAGGGTGCGCCACGTCGCTTCATCGGCGACGTCGCCGAGGACGTCGTGGACGGTGCCGCCGGCGGCGCGAATGGCGTCGGCGGTGCGCGCCAGGTGCGCCGGCCGTCGATGGTTGTTGATCACCAGCCGCGCGCCCTCGCGGGCAAAGCGCAGCGCCGTCGCCGCCCCGATGCCGCCCCAGCCAGCTCCCGCGATGATGGCTACCTTGCCCGCGAGCCGCATGCCGCCCTCCTCGATCCGCTTCGATCGTTCATCCGTGGTCAGGCGACGCGATTATACCACGCTGGGCACCAGTGCCAACGCGCGGTCGATGTCGTCGGGCGTGACGTAGCAGTGGACCGACAGCCGCACGCGGCCGTCGCCGCCCCACAGCAGCACGCCGGCGTCGGCGGCGCGCCGGGCCACCGCCTCGCCATCGGCGTGGGCGAAGCACACGTTCCCGGCGCGTTCGGCCGATGGTTCGGGCGTGATCACCGGCAGGCCGGCCGCCACCAGCCCGGCGCGCAGGCGCGTCGCCTGGCCGGCGACGTAGGCGGCGATGCGCTCGATGCCGATCGCCGCCAGATAGGCGGTCGCGCCTTCCAGCAGATAGACGTCGAGGTGGTTCGGATTGCCCGCCTCCGCGCGGGTGGCGTCATCCCACAGCCGGTAGATCGCGGCGTCGCCGGTCGCGTGGCCCGAGCGCCAGCCGACCTGGAACGGCGCGAAGTCGGGCTGGCGCCGGCGGTTCCAGCCGAACACGCCCATGTGGGTGCCGAGCAGCCACTTGTAGCCGCTCGCCACGACGAAATCGGCGTCGCCGGCCGGCACCGGCACCACGCCGAGGCTGTGGGTTACGTCGAGCAGGATGGCCGCGCCGGCGGCATGCACCCCTGCGATGAGCGCGGCGAGGTCGAGGCGCTGGCCGGTGAGATAGCTGACGTGGCTTGCATATACCAGCCGCGTGCTGCCGTCACAGGCCGCCAGCAGGTCGGCGGTCTCGACGCGCCAGCCGCGCGGCGCGATGATGCGGCAGTCGACGCCCAGCGCGCGCAGCCGCGCCAGGCCGAAGACGCCCGAGGGAAACTCGCTGGCCGCGACCACGACCGAGTCGCCGGGGCGCCAGTCGTAGGCGGCGATGACGCGCGCGATGCCCTCGGAGGCGCTGCCGACGCAGGCGATGTCGCCCGGCGTCAGGCCGAGCCAGCCGGCGATGCGCTGCTGCAGCGCGGCGCGCACCGCGAAGAATGCCTCGCGGCCGGCCATGCCGCCGCCCTTGTGCCGCGCAAACCGCTCGACCGTCGCCAGATGCTGCCGCAGCAGCGGCGTCTCGCCGCCGGCGGCCAGATGCACCACATCCTCGATGCCGATGAAATCCGTCCGGGGCGCGAGCATCGTCGACCTCCTGTCGTGGGGCGAACGGCCAGGGAACCGGCGGCAGCGCGACTGCGGCGGGGCGGGCGCGGCCGGCACGGATTGCGGCCAGTATATAATCGAACGGCGTGGCCTGGCGCGGCCGGGCCTTGAACCGGCCGGCCCCACGAAGGAGCATGCCCATGACCGACCCCACCAGCGCGCGGTTGTTCCGCCACATGGCGTGGGCCAACGCCCGGTGCTGTGCGCGGCTGGCGCGGCTGCCCGCCGCCGTGCTCGGCCACTGTGCGCCCGGCAATCCGTGGAGCGTCGCCGTCACGCTGCACCACCTCGTGGAGGCGGCCGCCAGCTATGCCGCGCGGCTCGACGGCCGGCTGTGCGCCGCCGCCGCGCATCCCGACGGCGTCGTGGCGCGCGCCGATGCCCCGCTGCGGCCGTGGGCGCGCGCGACTGTGCTGGCACAGGCGATCCACCACGCGACCGAGCACCGCGCCCAGATCGCCGGCGCGCTGGTGGCCCATGGTGTGACGGCGCTGGACCTCGACGGGCTGGACGTCTGGGCGTACGATGATGCGGTGGGCCCGGACCCATGGGCGTCCGCCGCCGATTGCCCCGGGAGGAGTGACCGCGATGAGCGAATCGACGCTGAGCCATCTGCGCTGTAGCGCCTGCGCCGCCACCTATTCCGCCGATGTGCTGCACAACCTCGCGCCGTGCTGCGGCCGGCCGCTGCTGGCCTGCTACGACCTGGAGCGCGCGGCGCGTTCGCTGACCCCGGCCGCGCTCGCGGCGCGGCGCCCCGGGCTGTGGCGCTACCGCGAAGTGCTGCCCGTCCGCGATGCACGCTTCATCCACGATCTGGGCGAGGGCGGCACGCCGCTGCTCGACTGCCCGCGGCTCGCCGCCCGCCTGGGCTGTGCCGTCGTCCAGGTCAAGGACGAGTCGCTCAATCCGACCGGTAGTTTCAAGGCGCGTGGCATGGCGGTGGCCGTGGCGCGCGCCCGCGAACTGGGGGCGCGCCGCCTGGCGGTGCCGAGCGCCGGCAATGCTGCTGGCGCGCTCAGCGCCTACGCGGCTGCGGCCGGCGTGCGCGCCGATGTCTTCATGCCTGCCGATGTGCCGCTCGCGTTCCGCGCGGAGTGTCACGCGCTCGGCGCCCATGTCACGCTCGTCGATGGCCTGATCAACGATTGTGCCGCGCGGGTGCGTGCCGGTGCCGCCGAACACGGCTGGTTCGATCTGAGCACCCTGCGCGAGCCGTATCGCGTCGAGGGCAAGAAGACGATGGGCTACGAGCTGGCCGAGCAGGGTGGCTGGCGGCTGCCCGATGTGATCATCTATCCCACTGGCGGCGGCACCGGGCTGATCGGCATGTGGCAGGCGTTTGCCGAACTCGAGGCGCTCGGCCTGATCGGCGCCCACCGACCACGCATGGTGAGCGTGCAGGCCGCCGGATGCGCACCGATCGTGCGGGCCTTCGCCGCCGGCGCACCCCACGCCGAATTGTGGCGCGATGCCCACACCATCGCCGACGGGTTGCGCGTCCCGGTCGCGATCGGCGATGCGCTCATCCTCGCCGCGCTGCGCGATAGCGGCGGTACCGCCCTGGCCGTCGACGACGACGAGATGCTGGCGGCGACCGGCGAGCTGAGCGCCGCGTGCGGCAGCTTTGCGGCACCGGAAGGCGGTGCCTGCCTCGCGGCGTTGCGCCGGTTGTGCGACGCGGGCTGGATCGCAGGTCACGAGCGCGTGGTGCTGTTCAACAC
>CAIQIY010000361.1 GCA_903871975.1 uncultured Chloroflexota bacterium
CAATTCATGCCAAATATCAAGGTAAAGACGACAGTGAACGCATTTCACAAGCTAATGAAGGTTCAAAAAATCGCTTTGGAAATGTTGATAAAATCACTACTACGATCTTTCTAATATAGCACTGAAAATGATACTGGGGCCATTTG
Source organism: uncultured Chloroflexota bacterium (assembly GCA_903871975.1). Lineage (GTDB taxonomy): Bacteria > Chloroflexota > Chloroflexia > Chloroflexales > Roseiflexaceae > CAIQIY01. The sequence continues at coordinate 147 of CAIQIY010000361.1, forward strand.
ACGTAGAAAATGTACCACACGCTGCGCGCCTCGTGTGTAGTATCGCGGGGCAGGCGCCAGAGCGCACGGTGACGGCGACCAGCGCTGGTTGCTGCCGCGTGCGGGCATGGCTTGCAGGCACGCCGCAGCATCACCGTGGAGGCTGTGACGCCGGAGCCGGATAATCGTCGTCTGTCCATTTCACGGTGTTGCCTGCATGCGATGCGTGTGCTGTAGTGCCCCCGAGGTGCGCATGGCATGCGTGGGCGGCGTCGGCTCATGCTGCATCGTCGTCCGAATCGGCTCCGTACCAGAGGTCACCGCTGGTCCAGACGAGTTTGTGGATACCACGCTCGGGTCCACGCGTTACTCCCCACGCTACGCCGCCGCTGCTGGTGCCGTGTGATTCAGGTGTCAATCTCCTTGACGCCGCTGGATTTGTTCCCTATAATGAATGACATATTGTTACGTTACAAACGCGAGAATACCATGACTTCAACAAACGCACCACAGGCCCACGCCGGCACCACCGTCGACCACAGTGCATTACGGGTCAACCAAGCCTGCATCATCGCGCTACTCATCGCGGCATTCCTGTTCAACGCACCGATCCTTGTCGTGATTGTCGCAGCAGTCATGCTTGCGGGGACCATTCACCCATCGCTGGCAGCATTCCAGCAACTCTACCGGCAGATCCTGCGACCACTGCAGCTGATTCGCCCCGACGCCCGCGAGGAAGCAGGCGCACCACACCGGTTTGCGCAGGGGCTTGGTGGTGCGATGCTGGCCATCGCGAGTGCTGCGCTTGCCGCTGGAAGCGCCATGCTCGGCTGGGCGCTTGTCGGCATCGTGATCGTGCTCGCCGCAGTCAATCTCTTCTTTGGATTCTGTGCCGGCTGTTTCATGTACTTCCAGCTCGCACGCATCCAGCGTCGTTGATGGCAGGCTGATACGCGAAGGAGGAGGCTGTCGCATGGAAGCCATCGGCATTGATCCCATACGCTTGGCCACCGTGCTGATCGTCGGTGCGCTGATGTTGGCTGGCCCGGCGATACTGCGGTACTGGCGCCACACCAGGCTGATGCAGCTCGCCGAGGCGCGGCCATTTGGCGACATGATCGCACCCGGCAAGCCAGCAATCATCGCTTTCACCACGCCACGTTGCCACGAATGCCGCACTCGCCAGAAGCCGGCGTTGGAGCGGTTGCGCCTACATCATCCCGCTGCCATCGACATCATCGTGCTCGATGCCACCACCCACGGGGAGCTCGTCGATCGGCTCGGAATATTGACAGTCCCGGCCACCGTCGTCGTCAGTGACACCGGAACGGTCCGGCAGATCAACCTTGGCTATGTCGATGAGCATGTATTGACCGCACAACTCGCCCGCTGATCGATACGCGCGGGCGAGGTGACGCCACGTGGTGGCGCGTGGTTCCGACGCAGCGATCGCGCGTTCGTGTCAATGATGATGATTGCCGGCACGCCTTGGTATGCTAGACTGTCGGCAGATGCCAGCGACAGACTACGAGGCCAGCATGAGTCATCGATCTGAACACCCCGAGGACTATCTCGCGGCGACGGCCGCATGGCGAGCGCAGGCCGAAGCTGCGTTGCGTGCCGAAGATGGATGGCTGAGCGTCTGTGGCCTGAGCTGGCTGTCCAATGGCGCACATCGGCTCGGCAGCGATCGTAGCGCCGATGTTGTGTTGCCGGCCACCGTCCCTCAGCACATCGGTCGGCTGATCCGGCGCGATCGTACCGTCTGGTTCGAACCGGCGCCAGGCAGCAGTGCCCTGGTCAACGGCATCGGCGCCACGACGATGCCGTTGCGCTCGGACGCCACAGGGGCTGCAGACGTCATCACCGTCGGCAGTTGTTCGCTCACCATCATCGAACGTGGCGAGCGCGTCGGTGTGCGCGTCCGTGATCGTGAGAGCCTGGCGCGACGCGCATTCACCGGGCGAATCTGGTTTGATATCGATCCCGCCTGGCGTGTACCCGCGACGGTGCTGGTCGCCGATACGCCACGTCAGATCGCAATCACCAATGTGCTGGGAGATGTCAGCCAGCACGAATGCCGCGGCGAGCTGCAGTTCATGCTGCAAGGCGCGTCATTGGCGCTCGACGCCATTGCCGGCGGAGACGGCTTGTTCGTCGTCTTTCGCGATCGCACTGCCGGCATCGAGACCTACGGCGCAGCCCGGTTCCTGCACGTCGACGCGCCGGTCGATGGTGTGACATGGCTCGA
>CAIQIY010000362.1 GCA_903871975.1 uncultured Chloroflexota bacterium
GCCAGCACGACGACATCGCCGATGCGGCACTCGCATACGACATCGGCGTGCCGGTAACGACCGGCACCGGCATGGGTGACGGTGATCAGCCAGTCGTGTGTGCCACGCGGCCGGCGCACTCGGTAGTCGGCGGCGCGCATGTAGCGCCCGGCGACCAGGGCGCCAGGTGGTGGTGCTTCGGTGACAGCAGGATCGTGCATGAATGGTGCCCCCGCGACGTGGTGACCGGCGGTCGCGCTGGCATGCCGGCGACTGCCGGCATTGTAGCAGCATTCGCCCCCCTGCCGGTCCAGCGTGCCGGCGCTGGCCTGCTGGCGCCGGGCATCGTTCACGCGGCGGCCGGGCGTCGCCGCGGTTGTGCGCTGGCGCGCCGCCGGGCGCGAGGCGCGCCGTGATCGACCGCCTGACGGGCTGCCGACACGCCGTGCGACGTGGTGAGCCCACATCATCCGTACAGCAGGATCGTGCATGAACGTGATGGCCACGCGCATGGACAGCGCGCATGCCTGTGATAGGGTGAACGGCAGCGCCCGTCGCTGCTGATCGACAGGCAGAAAGGGATACGCCGATGAATCTCGCCGGACCATGGTCGTTCGCTCTCGATCCCGCCGACGTCGGCGTGGATGCACGTTGGTTTGCCGGCACGCTGCACGACCACATCACGCTGCCGGGTTCGCTGCAGGCACAGGGCCATGGCGACGACGTCTCGCGTGATACGGTATGGACCGGCAGCATCCAGGATCGCCGCTGGTTCACGGCGCCCGAGTATGCGCGCTATCGCATGCCGGGCCAGGTGAAGTTGCCATTCTGGCTGCAGCCCGACCGGCACTACTGCGGTGCGGCGTGGTACCAGCGCACCATCACCGTGCCGCCCGAGTGGCGCGACCGACGGGTGACGCTGTGGCTTGAGCGTGTCCATTGGGCCAGCCGCGCCTGGATCGATGATCGTGAATTGGAGGCATGGCGCGGCACCAATGCCAGCCTGTCGGTGCCACACGTCTACGAGCTCGAACCCGGCACCACCGGCGATGTCACGCTGACGCTGCGCATCGACAACCGCCTGCTGGTCGACGTCGGCCCGAATGCCCACAGCGTCTCGGATCATACCCAGACCAACTGGAACGGCGTGATCGGGCAGATCGCGTTGCGCGCCGGCGCGTGGTGCTGGCTCGAGGACGTGCAGTGCTTCCCCGACAGCGCGCGGCGCACAGTCGACGTCGCATTGACCATCGGCGGCGCGGTCGATGCGCATCCGATCGCGCTGAGCCTGCAGGCGCGCGCGCCCGGAGCCCCGGCGCCCGCACCGCTGCACCTCGAGCTGCCGGCCGGCACGACTCGCACGCGCGTGTGCTACGAGCTCGGCGATGCCGCGCCATTGTGGGATGAGTTCAGCCCGGTGCTGCACACGCTCGAGGTGCAGCTGGCGGCTGGCGAAGCCCGCGACGCGCGCGACATCACCTTCGGCCTGTGTCAGGTGCGCACGCGACACAGCCAGATCACCATCAACGATCGGCCGATCTTTCTGCGTGGCACGCTCGAATGCGCCATCTTCCCGCACACCGGCTACCCGCCCACCGACATCGCCGCATGGCACAGGGTGTTTGGCATCGTCCAGGCACACGGGCTGAACCACGTGCGCTTCCACTCGTGGTGCCCGCCCGAGGCTGCCTTCGCCGCCGCCGACCAGCTCGGGGTCTACCTGCAGATCGAATGTGGTGCGTGGGCCAACCAGGGGGCGACCGTCGGCGACGGCAAGCCGCTCGATGCCTGGCTCTACGACGAGGGGCACCGCATCATCGCCGCCTACGGCAATCACCCTTCGTTCATCCTGATGACCTACGGCAACGAGCCAGCGGGTGCCCACCATCGCGAGTACCTCGCCGCCTGGGTGCGCTACTGGCAGCACCACGAGCCGCGGCGGCTGCACACCTCCGGCGCCGGGTGGCCCGCCATTCCCGAGAACGACTACCACAACATTCCCGAGCCACGCGTCCAGCGTTGGGGCGAAGAGTTGCGCTCGCGCATCAATGCCCTGCCGCCCGAGACCCTCAGCGACTACCGCGAGTATGTGACGCGCCTCGGCAAGCCGATCGTCAGCCACGAGATCGGCCAGTGGTGCGTGTTCCCCGATCTGGACGAGATCGAGCACTACACCGGGCTCCTCAAGGCGCGAAACTTCGAGATCGTGCGCGAGACCCTGGCAGCCAACCATATGGGTGATCAGGCGCGCGACTTCCTGCTCGCCTCGGGGGCGCTCCAGACGCTGTGCTACAAGGAAGACATCGAGTCGGCGTTGCGCACCCCCGGCTTTGCCGGCTTCCAACTGCTCGATCTGCACGACTTCCCCGGCCAGGGTACGGCGCTGGTCGGCGTGTTGAATGCGTTCTGGGGGCAGAAGGGCTATGTCACGCCGGAGCGCTTCCGGCGCTTCTGTGACGCCACCGTACCGCTGGCGCGCCTGGCACGTCGCTGGTGGTGCGACGACGAGCCGATCACCGCCGAGATTGAGGTGGCACACCACGGGCCGACAGCGCTCGCGGCCATCGCGGCACGCTGGCGGCTGTGTGATGCGGCCGGCCGGCAGATCGCCGGTGGCACGCTGCACCCGTGCGACATCCCCACTGGCGCCGTGACACGACTGGGGACGGTGGTGGTAGCGCCGGGCATCGCCGCCGGAGCCCGCAAGCTCACGCTGGTCGTCGAGGTGGGCACGGCGAGCAACGACTGGGATCTCTGGCTGTTCCCGCGCGAGCTCGACAGCACGCCCCCCGCCGGTGTGCTGGTGACCGACGACGTAGCGCTGGCCGAAGCGCGGCTCGCCGACGGCGGGCGGGTCCTGTTGTTGCCCGATCCGCAGCGCGTCAGGGTCAGCGCCGAACTCGGCTTCTCCAGTGTCTTCTGGAACACGGCCTGGACGGTGCGCGACACCGGAGACGGCGCCGGCCAGGCGCCACACACGCTGGGGTTGCTGTGCGACCCGGCACACCCGGCGCTCGCGGCCTTCCCGACCGACCGCCACAGCGATTGGCAGTGGTGGGAGATCGTGCATGGCGCTGCGGCGATGACGCTCGACCATCTGCCGCCGGCGTTGCGCCCGATCGTCCAGCCGATCGACACCTGGTTCGAAAACCGCCGTTTGGGCCTGGTCGTCGAGGCGCGCGTGGGCGATGGCCGGCTGATCGTATGCTCGGCCGACCTCGCGCACGCACTCGAGCGCCGGGTTGTCGCGCGGCAGTTGCGCCACAGTCTGCTGGCGTACCTGGCCAGCGACGCGTGCCAGCCGGCGACGGCGATCGATGTCGCCGCGCTGCGTGCACTGTTCGTCTGAAGCCATCGGCGGTCACCAGTCACGATCAACGGGGGGAGATCGATGAGCGACGTCAGCGCATGGTCCGAAACCGTCATCATTCCGACCTACGGCGTCGGCCAACCCGACCCGAATCCGATGTTCCTCGAGAAGCGCGTCTATCAGGGAAGCAGCGGGGCGGTGTATCCGCTGCCCGTGATCGAGCGCGTCGACGACGAGCGCCGCGACGTCGCCTATACCGCCGTGTTCCTCGAAAACGCCTGGATCAAGCTCATGGTCCTGCCAGAACTCGGCGGGCGCATCCAGCAGGCGCTCAACAAGACCAACGGGCACCACTTCGTCTACGCCAATCGCGTCATCAAGCCAGCGCTCGTCGGCCTGAACGGGCCATGGATCTCGGGCGGGATCGAATTCAACTGGCCACAGCACCATCGACCGACGACGTTCATGCCACTCGACTGGTCGATCGAGCACGAACCCGACGGCGCCTGCGTCGTGTGGTGTGGCGAGATCGAGCCGATGACCCACACACGTGGCGTACACGGCATCCGGTTGCGCCCCGACCGCGCCGCCATCGAAGTCGATGTGCGCCTGAGCAATCGCACCAGCCTGCCGCAGACGTTCCTGTGGTGGGCCAATCCGGCAGTCCACGTCAGCGATCAGTACCAGTCGGTCTTCCCGCCCGACGTGCATGCGGTGATGGATCACGGCAAGCGCGACGTGTCGGCATTCCCCATCGCCACCGGAACCTACTACAAGGTCAACTACGCACCTGGCACCGACATCTCGCGCTACAGCACCATTCCGGTGCCGACGTCGTACATGGCCCATCACTCGGACTACGACTTCGTCGGCTGCTACGACCACGGCCTGCAGGCTGGCATGATGCATGTTGCCAACCACCACGTGGTGCCAGGCAAGAAGCAGTGGACGTGGGGCACCAGCGATTTTGGCGTGGCCTGGCAGCGACAACTGACCGACGATGATGGTCCGTACATCGAGCTGATGTGTGGTGCCTACACCGACAATCAGCCCGACTTCGCGTGGCTGCATCCCGGCGAGGTGAAGCACTTCGTCCAGACCTTCATGCCCTATCGGCTGATCGGTGCGGCGACCAACGCCAATCGTGATGCCGTCGTGAGGCTGGCGGTGCATGCCGGCCTGGCCGAGATCGGCGTGTACTCCAGCATGGCGCGCGTTGTCCGCGTCGAGGTCTGGCACGGAACCGTGCGGGCATGGTCGCGCGAGGTGGCACTCGATCCGACCGGCGCGCTGCGTGAGACCGTGGCACTGCCAGCGGATGCCCAGCCGCACGAGGTGACGCTGCAGGTCTTCGACGGCGATGTGGAGCTGATTCGCAGCACCCCACCGGCGCCTGGCGATGCGGTGATTCCGGCGCCGGCCACGCCGGCA
>CAIQIY010000363.1 GCA_903871975.1 uncultured Chloroflexota bacterium
CAGGTTGCGGTCGAGCACGATCCCGACCACCGAGAATCCGATCCCCAGCGCGACGGGAGCATAGAGCCGCAAGACACGCCTGACGCCGGGATGCTGCCACGCAGGCCAGCCGAGCCGCGCGCCGCGAAGCCCGGGAAGCTGCAGCACCACTTGCGCTGCGGCACCGATCAATACGCCCAGCGCCAGGCTGGTTGCACCGAGATGTGGCGCAAATACCAGCGCCCCGATGATGATCCCGGCATTGTACGCGCTGGTCGTGAAGGCAGGCAGCAGAAAGCGCTGACGTGCCTGCAGCAGCGCCGTGATCAACCCCGCCAGCGCCATGAACACGGTCGCCGGCAACAGCAATCGCGTCATCACGACAGCATGCTCGAAGGTCTCGGGGGCGAAGCCGCCGACCAGGATGCGCAGCGCCAACGGCGCTTGCCAGATGAGCAGCGCCGTCACTGCGACAACCGCTGCGAGGGCGATGGTGATCACGCCACCGGCGACTCGCCAGAAGGTGTCCTCGTCGGCATCATCGGCGTACGCACTGAACACTGGCACCAGCGCTGCACTGATCGCCCCGTTGATCAGCAGATCGTAGATGATGGTGGGGACCGCCGATGCCGCCGTGAAGACTGCGACTTCGACGCCCCGGCCAAACAGCCCGGCGACTACTGCCTCGCGCCCCAGGCCGATCAACCGTGAGGCGATGTTGCCGGCAGCAATCAGGAGTGCCGCAATCGCAATGCGCCGTGCCGTGGCCGGATGTGCCACGGCTATGGAGCCTCCGTGCCACCGGCAGTCATCTCGTCAACGATCTGACGTACCGCCGCGGGATCAGCGGAGAAGTTCTCGTATTCATCGAGAACGATGATCATACGCGAGTTGATGGCATAGCGTTGTATCACACTCACATCAAGCTGCGATCCAACCTGTGCCAGCCAAAGAAGCTGACTTCGACTGAGGTCAGTTCGAATGGCATCACGGAGCGCAGACGTGTAATCATCAATGCTGGTCAATTGCGAAAGAAGCCCTTTGGCGCGGATAGCATCGAATATTGCCATCAGCACCTGTTGTTGTCGCTGATTTCTACCAAAGTCGTTGTCAGCATGTCGAGTTCGCGCATACGTCAATGCAGTACGTCCGTCCATGATTTGTGGGCCAGACGCGAACTTGACCGGCATTGTCCGCACATCTCCAGCATATTCATCGACAGGAAAGTACGGATCATCGATTGATTGTGGAACATCAATCGAAATACCGCCCAGTGTGTCGACGATCTGTCGAAATCCATCAAAATTCACGACAACCGCGTTATGGACTGGCACCCCGACGAGGCGACTGATGGTCGCCTTGGCCAACGATGGGCCGTAGCCGGCGCCGAGTTGTTGCTCGCCGATGGCATATGCCGCGTTGACTTTGTTGCTGCCGAACCCGGGCACCTCAACGGTCAGGTCGCGGGGCACAGACAGCATCGAGACACGGTTCAGCCGGGGGTTGAGATGCACCAGGATGATCGCGTCGGTGCGACTGATTTGTTCGCCGGGGCGCGCATCGGTGCCGAGCAGCAGGATGTTGAGCGCATCGGCGTATTCCGGCTGCGAGGTAGCAGTCGGCGATGGTGCACGATCGTCGAGGGCAGGCAGGGCAGTGGCTACCAATCCGATGGCCGTTGGTTCGGGAAGGGGTGTGGGCAGTGTGCGTTCCTCGACCAGCATCGCATTGACGTTGGCGAGTGCGGTGTACCATTCCCAGACCAGGCGGCCGGCGGTGATCCCGGTCAATGTGCCGACGACGATGAGTGCAGCGATGAGGGCGTGACGTGCGACGAAACGTGACGGTCGACTCACAATCCGTGCTCCACAATGCTCGTGACGTAGATGATTGTTCGCTGGCCGCAAACGCCTTCCTGTACTATACCACAGTCGATGGCATGCCTTGTGCCGGCCGTCGGTACAGCGCGTCGGGGTAGCGACGATGTCGCTGCGGCTGCCCAACCTGCATGCGTGGCTACCCGCCCCACGACCACGGCGCATTGCCACCCTGTACCACGGGTCGATTCCGGCACCCGTGGAACAAGCGAAGCCATGCTGCACCGGCGCCTGCCATACCGCAGCCGGGGCGGATGGTGCGGACCATGCGCTTGGCATCACGGGAATCGCAGTCGCCCCGCCAGACCGGGGCGACACGCCATGGGTGCTGCTGTGGCGGGATGCGCGGGGCTGGGGCCTAGCACGCCGTGCGCCCCGCACAACC
>CAIQIY010000364.1 GCA_903871975.1 uncultured Chloroflexota bacterium
AAGACGACCCGCTCGATGCCGCTGCCGCTGCCGTCACGCCCGAAGAAGACCAGCAGCGCGGCAATCAACCAGCAGAGCCCGGCGGCGATCAGGACGTAGATCGACGCCAGCGTCGGCGGTTGGCGCCGCTGGTCGCGCTGCAGGGTGTCGGCGATCTCCAGCACGGACCTGGTGGTGCGCGGCTGATTCATGGCGTCGCGTCGTGCATGGCCCGGTACGACACGGCGTCGTTCCGATTGCTGCGAATCTTACACGCTGCAGGCCTGCGGCGTCAAGCCGGATGTGCGGCGTGCCGGGGGCGGCTGCAGGGTCGTGCGACCTGCGAGTGCCCCGAACGGCAGCGGCGGATGCGTCGCCCATCCGGCAGCGGCGCGTGTGCGTAGCGACTGATGGGCGCATGCCCGTGCATATGGCGAACGAGGAGCCACCATGACTGCCAACGACGACGCCAGGCTCATCGAACTCGACCGGGTCTCCAGGCACTACAGCGAGGGCGGCCGCGTCCGCACGGTGCTGCACGACGTCTCGGCGACATTCGGGCGCGGCGAATTCGTCGTGCTCGTCGGCAAAAGTGGCTCGGGGAAGAGCACGCTGCTGAATCTGGTGAGCGGCATCGACGCGCCCGACAGCGGCGATGTCCGCATCGCCGGGCGCTCGCTGGTCAGGCTCGACGAGCGTGGCCGAACCCTGTTCCGCCGCAGCGCCATCGGGTTCATCTTTCAGTTCTTCAATTTGTTGCCGACGCTCACCGTCTTCGAGAACCTCTGGCTGCCGCTGGAACTGCTCGGCCGCACCAGCCCGGGCGACCGCAGCGCAGCGCTGGACCTGCTGGCGCACGTTGGGCTGGCCGATCGACGCGACACCATGCCCGACCGGCTGTCGGGCGGCGAACAGCAGCGCGTCGCGATCGCGCGGGCGCTGGTGCACGACCCGCTGCTGGTGCTGGCCGACGAACCCACCGGCAACCTCGATGCCGAGACCGGCGCGCTGGTCCTGGAGTTGCTCGACCGCCTGACGCGGCGTGCCGGCAAGAATCTGCTGATGGTGACCCACAGCGACGAGATGGTCGGCCACGCCGACCGGGTGTTCCGCGTGCGCGAAGCCCGGCTGGTGGAAGAGACGGCCCGGCGATGACGCGGACCTTGTGGTTGTTGTCGTGGCGCCATCTGCGGCGTCATCCGTGGCAGATGGCGCTGGCGGTGCTGGGCGTGGCACTCGGGGTCGCGGTGGTCGTCGCCATCGATCTGGCCAATGCCAGCGCGAGCCGTGCGTTCGCCATCTCGGCCGAGACGATCAGCGGCCGCGCGACGCATCAGATCATCGCCGGGCCGGGTGGCGTGCCGACTGCGCTGTACACCCGGCTGCGCCTCGAGCAGGGCATCCGTGCCGCCGCGCCGCTCGTCGAGGGTGCCGCCGTCGATCTGGCCAGCGCGACGACCTTGCAGGTGTTGGGCGTCGATCCGCCCGCCGAGGCGCCGTTCCGGCCGTACCTGGGTGGTGCTGCGCTGCTCCGCGACGGCGGCCTGCCGGCGGCGTTCTTCACCACGCCCGGCGCGGCGATCGTATCCCGCGAGACGGCGACGCGGCTGGGCATCACCGACGCCGACGGGGCGCTGCGCGAGGTCCGGATCGGCGCCAGCCGCGTGTCGGCCAGCATCGTCGCCATCCTCGAGCCCGACGATGCCGCTTCGCAACAGGCGCTCGACGGCCTGATGCTGGTGGACATCGCCACCGCCCAGGAATGGTTCGGCGTCCCGGGCCGGCTGACGCGCATCGATCTGATCATACCGGACGATGCCACACTCGCCCGGGTGACGGCGGTGCTGCCAGCCGGCGCCACCCTCGAGCGCCCGGCGCAACGCAGCGCCGCCATCCAGCAAATGACCGCCGCGTTCGAGCTCAATCTGAGCGCCCTCAGCCTGCTGGCGCTGGTCGTCGGCATGTTCCTGATCTTCAACACCATCAGCTTCTCGGTGGTGCAGCGCCGCGACCTGCTGGGCATGCTGCGCTGCCTCGGCGTCGGCCGCGGCCAGGTGCTCGGGCTGATGCTGGCCGAAGCGCTGCTGGTCGCGCTGGTCGGCACCGCCATTGGCCTGGGGCTGGGCGTCGCGCTGGGTCGCGGCCTGGTCGCGCTGGTCGCGCAGACGATCAACGATCTGTATTTCACCGTGTCGGTGCAGGCGCTCAGCATCAGCTGGGCGCCGCTGCTCAAGGGCGCTGCCCTGGGCATCGCCGCCACGCTGCTGGCCGCCGCTGTGCCGGCCGTCGAGGCGGCCGCGACGCCGCCGCGCACGGTGTTGCGCCGCTCCAGCTACGAGGCACGGGTGCGTCGGCTGAGTCCCTGGGTCGCAGCTGCCGGCGCCGCTGCGATCATCGGTGGTGCCGTGCTGGTGCCGATCGCGCAGCGCGATCTCGTGCTCGGCTTCATCGCCCTGTTTGCCGTCACAGTCGGCGCCGCCGCGCTGACGCCCGCGCTGGTCCTGCTGGCGATGCATCCGGCCCAGGCGCTGCTCGGCCGCGTCGCCGGCCTGCTCGGGCGCATGGCAGCGCGCGACGTCGCCGCCGCGATCAGCCGCACCTCGGTCGCCATCGCCGCATTGATGATCGCGGTCGCGGTGACGATCGGCGTCGGGTTGATGGTCAGCAGTTTTCGGCAGACGGTGGCGCGCTGGCTCGAGCAGACGCTGGTCGCCGATGTGTATGTCGCCGCACCCGGCATCGCCGCCAACCGGCTGGACCAGCCCGTGCCGCCGGCGGTGATCGAGCGCCTGCTGACGACGCCGGGCATCGAACGCGTGCGTCGCTACCGTAGTGGCGATCTCGCGACCTCGGTGGGGTCGGTGTTCACGATCGCGCTCGATGTCACCCCCGCCGACCAGGCGACGTTCGCCTTCGTCGACGACATCGGCGCCACGCTCTGGTCGCGCTTTGCCACCGACGGCGTCGTCATCTCCGAGCCCCTGGCGTTCCATCAGCAGCTGGCAGTCGGCGATGCGCTGACCATCCGCACCGATCGCGGGCCGCAGTCGTTCACCGTGGTCGGCATCTTCTACGACTACGGCAACGACCGTGGTGTCGTGATGATGCCGTATGCGCGGTATCGCCAGCTGTTCGATGACCCGATGATCACCTCGCTCGGCGTCTATGCCGCGGACGGCACATCGGTCGATGGGCTGGTCGAGCGATTGCGTGCGGCGGCAGGCACGGCCGTGCTCACCATTCGTTCGAATGCCACACTGCGCGCCGCATCGCTCGAGATCTTCGATCGCACGTTCGCCATCACCCGGGTGCTGCAGCTGCTGGCGACGATCGTGGCATTCATCGGCATCCTGGCGGCATTGATGGCGCTGCAGCTCGAGCGCGCCCGCGAGCTGGCCGTGATGCGCGCCACCGGCCTGACCCCCGGCCAACTGTGGGGCCTCGTGCTGGCCCAGACCGGGGTGATGGGCCTGAGCGCCGGGCTGATCGCGATCCCCACCGGGCTGGCGATGGCGCTGCTGCTCATCGAGGTGATCAATCGGCGCTCGTTCGGCTGGACACTCTGGCTGAGCGTCGACCCGGCGCTGCTCGTGCAGGCGCTGCTGGTCGCGCTGGTCGCGGCGCTGCTCGGCGGTATCTATCCGGCATGGCGCATGAGCCGCACGCCACCGGCGCTGGCGCTGCGCGAGGAGTGAGCATCATGATGCATCGTTGGTGGCTGCTGATCGCGATGCTGCTGGCAGGCTGCGCTGCACCGCCAGCGCTGCCCACGGCACGGCTGAGTGTCGCCGAGGCGCTGCGCGCACCGGATCGCGCCGGGTTTCTGCGCGCCGATCGGCCGCGCACGTTCAGCTTCCCGGCCGATCACGGCCCACACCCGGGCTACGCCGTCGAGTGGTGGTATGTCACCGCCAACCTCGCCACCGCCGAAGGGCGTCGGTTCGGCGTGCAGTTCACGCTGTTCCACATTGCGCTGGCGCCCGACGCGCCACAGCGCGCCTCGGAATGGGGCAGCCACAGCGTGATGATGGGGCACTTCGCCGTCGCCGACATCGCGGCGTCGCGCTTCCACGCGTTCGAACGCTTCAGCCGCGTCGGCG
>CAIQIY010000365.1 GCA_903871975.1 uncultured Chloroflexota bacterium
CACCACACGCACTCGCCGCAGCGCCAACCGTCCCGTCGGAGACGAGCCGACAGAACGCCAATGAATCACCCGAACGGGTGATGGTGCGCCTGAACGTGGTGCCGCAGACTCAGACTCACGATCCGAGTCATGCAGGAGGTGCCAATGGACTCGCTCATCACCCGGCTTCGCCAGCAGCCACTGGTATCGCTTGGCATCGTCGTCGCGCTGGTCGGGGTATGTGTCTTCGCCATCGACGCCATCGAACGGGGTGAGCAGGCGCAGGCGGCGGCGGATGGCGCATTGGCGTTCGATGCTGCGCCCGCGCCGACACGCATCGCGGAGCCTACTGACGAGCCGACATCCCCGCAGCACGCCATCACGCCGGCGCCCGCCATCGCCGCCGAGGTCATCGCCTATGTCAGCGGTGCGGTGATCGCCCCCGACGTGTATCGTCTGCCGGCGCTGGCGCGGGTCAAGGACCTGGTACTCGCCGCCGGTGGCTTCGCCCCCGAGGCCGACCCGGCGGTCGTCAACCTGGCAGCCCCGCTCAGCGACGGTGCGCACATCCACATTCCGCGCGTCGGCGAACCAGGCCCGGTGGCCAGCGCACCGCCCACGGCGCCCGGCGTGGCCCATGGTATGATCGATCTGAACCGCGCAAGTGCCACCGAGCTCGACACGCTCCCCGGGATCGGGCCAGCCATCGCCGAGCGGATCATCGCCCACCGCGCGGCCAATGGACCATTCCGTGAACTCGGCGAGCTTCAGAACGTCGATGGCATCGGCAACGCCCTGCTCGAGCGCATCGCCCCGCTCGTGATCATCGGACCGTGATGGCGCTGCCATACTGGAGGTCAACCGCATGGAGATACCTAATCTGCGCAAGACCAAGATCGTCGCCACGATTGGTCCGGCCTGCGATACCCCCGAACTGATCGAACAGCTCATCCTGGCCGGGGTGAACGTCGCCCGCCTCAACTTCTCGCATGGTACCCATGCCGAGCATGCGGCACGTATCGCACTGCTGCGCGCCACTGCCGAGCGCCTGGGCCGACCGCTGGCGATTCTGCAGGATCTGCAGGGACCGAAGATTCGCACTGGCCAGCTCTGGGAACACCATCCCGTCGAGCTCGTGGCTGGGTCGGCATTCACCATCACAACCCGCCCGCTCGTCGGGGATCGTCACGCCGTATCGACGACCTACCAGGCACTCCCCACCGATGTACGACCCGGCGATCGCATCCTGATCTCTGATGGGTTGATCGAGCTGCGGGTGATCGCGACCGATGCAACCGATGTGCGCACCGAAGTCGTATTCGGCGGATCGCTGCGCGAACATCAGGGCATCAACTTGCCGGGCGTCGCCGTCAGCGCGCCGGCGCTCACTGCCAAGGATCGCGAAGACCTGCAGTTTGGGCTGGATCACGACGTTGATTACATCGCGCTGTCCTTCGTGCGTCGGGCCGCCGATCTGCAGGAAATTCACCAGGTGATCGCCGCTGCCGGCCGCAATACGCCGGTCATCGCCAAAATCGAGAAGCCCGAAGCGCTTGACGATCTCGGGGCGATCCTGCGCGAATGTCAGGGCATCATGGTCGCCCGTGGAGACCTGGGCGTCGAAATGGCACCAGAGCAGGTGCCAGTCGTCCAGAAGCAACTCATCTCCGCTGCCAACGATGCCGGTATTCCGGTGATCACCGCGACACAGATGCTCGACTCGATGATCCGCCATCCGCGCCCGACGCGTGCCGAGGTGAGCGATGTAGCCAACGCCATCATGGACGGCAGCGATGCCGTGATGCTGAGCGGCGAGACAGCCAGCGGGCATCATCCGCATGCTGCAGTCGCGATGATGGGCCGCATCATCGAAGCCACCGAGCGTGAGTCGCGCCGCGATACGCGCGATGTCGCAGCGCGCTGGAAGATCCCGCATCAACCTGATATCGATGATGCCATCAGCGCTGCGGCCAGTGCCATTGCCGACACGCTGCCGATGCGCGCGATCGTGGCCTTCACCGTGAGTGGCCGCACTGCTCGGTTGCTCGCGCGCCTGCGCCCGACAGTGCCGATCTATGCATTGACGCCATCACGTCAGACGTATCAGCGGCTGAGTCTTGTCCACGGCGTGACCCCGATCCAGGGCACCATGATTTCGCGACTGAGCGATCTGAGTCGGCATGTCGCGACCTTTCTGCCCGCCCACGGTCTGGCGCGCTCGGGTGATCTGGTCGCGATCATCGGCGGCCATCCCCTCACGACCCGTGGGCTGAGCAATATCGTGAAGATTCTGGCGATCCCATGAGGATCAGCGCCGTTCGCCCAGCATGTCGATGCGGCGGCGGATCACCAGTGACACGCTGAACGCCATCACGCTGGCGACGAGCACTGCCGCCACGCCGAGGATGGGCAGTGCCATACGGCGCCAGCCATCAACCTGGACCACGCGCTGTCGCCGCAGACGCATCGGCGTCTGATCAGTCAGCGCTGTCGCCAACAGCGGCCCGATGAGGGTCAGCTGATGACGGACGACCAGCGGCGAGCCAGGAAGGGAGGTCAATGCCGGGCTATTGGGCAGTTCGTCTGCTGGACCGACGAATACGGGTGCTGTACCACTGATGGCCATCGGTGGCTCGAGTGCCAGCACGAGGTTCAGCGAAGCGCCGGCAAACTGCGTGCCCAGCCAGCGCAACACCGTGGCAATGTCGCCCGGCATTGCGATGCCGATCGGCGTGCTGCGACCGGCACGCGCAAGCTGCACGTAGCCTGTCGTGGCACGCGAGTCGCGCTGCACCGTCAGGCGCGTCGCTGCACCCGGTGGCTGGGGGTCCATCAACGGCAATGGCGTGAGCGGGCGTCGATCCCAGATCAGCTCATGACGCACATCGTCGATTGGTGCGGTGACTGCCTCGAGTGGCTCGAGAGTCATGGTGGGTTCCAGTAGTGCGATCGTCGCGCCTGCAGGGAGTGTCAGCACGATCGCGGCAGTGCTGACCTCGGTGGCCACCAGCTGCAGGATCAGCCGGTGCTGCCGGCCATCATGCCAGACGAGCGCACTGACGTGTTCGATGGTCACGCCGGCAGCCATCGCTGGCCGCGGCGCCGATGCGCCCACAATCATCGCTGCCAGCATCACGCTCCAGAACCAGTGCATGTGCTCCTCCTCCATCGGGGGCCTCATCGTTGTTGCAAATGGCCTCAGCTGCACAGGCGCTGGCTTCATGCCGCCGTGCGCCCATGCGGGCACCGCTTGTCCGACGGGGCGTGGTGGCCGCAGCCCGCTGCAATGCCGTCGGCGATCGGCGGCAACCGGTGCCCCGTCGAGCATGCAGCGCCCATCCACACGTATGGCCAGGCGAGTCCCGCTGGTGATCCTGTGCTATCACCATGTCGCGCGCAATCGCCGAGCCAGCCCGGGCCGCGCATCCGCGACGGCGCCTACAAGCTGGCTGGCCGACGCCATGCGCCTGTGGTGGCGCTGGTGCACGTGACACCATTGCGACCAATCGACGATGCCTATCATCTCATCATCATACCGCAGCCATGCGAGGGGCCATCGTGCTTCCGCCTCTGCCTCGGCGGCCGATCCACGTGTCGCGCTCGCGCCCGTCGCTGCGCGCCGCTGGCTGTTTGCTCCGCTGTGCCACGCGTGTGACATGTGCCCCTCAATGCCGATCATGGGTTCTAACGCTCATCTAATGCCTTCCCATGCCCTGCGTGCTATGCTGGAGCCAGATCGTCGTGACATTCGATCACGACCAGTGAAGGAGCACCAGGCAATGTCGATGAACACCAATCGTTTCACCCAGAAATCCGAGGAAGCCCTGCAGGCATCGCAGCAACTAGCCAGCCGCAATGGCAACAGCCAGGTCGAGGCCGAGCATCTCGTGTTGGCGCTGCTCGAGCAGGGCGACGGTGTCGTGCCACAGGTGCTGACGCGCATGGGGGTGGCGGTCGGCGCACTGGCGCAACAGGTGCGCGGCGACATCAGCCGGCTACCACGGCAGTCG
>CAIQIY010000366.1 GCA_903871975.1 uncultured Chloroflexota bacterium
GCACTGTGGTGCCAAGCCTTTGTGGACTACCACTATCCCGAGGCGGTGCGGATCCTGGATCTGCCCCATGCACGGGAGCATCTGACGGTCATCGGACAGACCATTGGCCCCAAGGGACCACTCCTGACGCCGGCCGACCAGCAGCGGGTGCGTGACCTGCTGCGGGGCGAGGGCCCGGACGGGGTGCTCGCCGAACTGCGCCCCCTGGTCGCGGGGTTGCCGCCCGATGCTGATGCCCACGGGCATCTCGCGTACCTCGAAACCCGGCATGCGCAGCTCCAGTACCCCCAGTTTGTAGCCGCTGGCTGGCCGATCGGCAGCGGCATGGTCGAGAGCGCGAACAAGCTCGTGGTCGAAGATCGCCTCAAGGGTGCCGGCATGCATTGGGCGGAGGCCAACGTCAACCCGATGCTTGCCCTGCGGAATGCCTATCACAACGAACGCTGGGACGAGGCCTGGGCAGTGATGGAACATGGGTTACGCCAGGGTGTTCGGGCCAACCGCCAAGCCCGTCGGCAGCAGCGCAAGACGGTCGTACCGCCAGGGAAACCCACCGGAGCAGGCGTGCCGGAAGCGCCGGTCCCCGTGCGCCCGTCCAATCCACCACCAGATTCATCTGCCGCACCGAAGCCCAAGCCGGTGCATCCGTGGCGCAAACCCTGGAGCGTGCGCCGCCAGCGCGAACTGGCCGGTACTGCATAGCCCCGAAACGTTACGTCGCACCCTTGCATGACATTGGCCTTGACAAGTGTCGCTGCCTGCGATATACTTCTGGGGTGTTCGACGGGGCGTAGCGCAGTCTGGTAGCGCACAGCGTTTGGGACGCTGGGGTCGGGGGTTCGAGTCCCTCCGCCCCGACCACCTTTTCTCCTCGTACCACGCCTACGGTTGATGACCCACGCAGTTTTACCCAAGTCGGCTCTTCGCGTTCCCGTTGCGGTTCACTTCAATTCACCGCTCCGCGGGGCATTGGCTGTTCCTGTGTCCGGAGGTTCACGGCGTCCGGCAAGCAGGCTTGATCGCGTTGTCGGTGCCGTTCGTCGCTTGGCGCGGCCCAGAGACATCAGCACGTGGTCAGTCAGGGACACGCGACCGTTCTGCGCTCATTGATCATCTTCCGACCCAGGCAATCGATCATTGGGGCACCACATCCGTCAGACATCGGCGTACGGTTCCATCACAAACACAGCAGTTCGGCGCGCATGTATGTGCACGCCTCGCGCACGATGCGGCATGGCTGCTTGGTGCGCTGAGACGCGCACTTCGCTGTCGGACACATCCCGGCATGCTTGGTACATCTGACGTGGAGCGTACCATAAGGCTTGGTCGTGTGATGAACAGTGTGTGGGCAAGTCGATCCCAGCATGAGGAGGCAATCACCATGAGTGAGCTGAGCCTGTCGTACCGTGCCGAAGACTCGATCGACGCCGCCATTCCGCATGATGTGTTGCTGGACTCGATGAAAGCCTATCTGCGCGAGATCGGGCAGTTGTCACTGCTCACAGCCGAGCAGGAACTGGCACTTGCTCAGCGTATTGCGGATGGCATGCTCGCTGACGAGGTGCTGCAGAATGATCACGCCAGTGCAGACGAGCATGCATGGGCGACACAAACCAAGGCCAATGGCATGATCGCCCGTCAGCACCTGATCGAGGCAAACCTGCGCCTCGTTGTGAGCATCGCCAAGCGCTTCATGAGGCCGCATGGTCTGTCGCTGCTCGACCTCATTCAGGAAGGGAATGTCGGGTTGATGCATGCGGTGACGAAGTTTGATCACCGGATGGGGAACCGCTTCTCAACCTATGCCAGCTTCTGGATTCGCCAGGCAGTCATTCGTGCGCAGACCGACCAATCGCGCACCATTCGCCTGCCGGCTCATGTGCGTGCGTTGCTGGCACAGATACGGCAAACCCATGATCGCCTGGAGCAGGCGTCGGAACAGGCGCCAAGTACCGCTGAGATCGCACTGGTTCTCGGCCAATCCGACGAGCGCATCCGCGAAGTGCTTGCAGCATTGCACGCTCCCATCCCGCTCGAGACGCCAGTGGACGAGGATGACGACCAGACGCTCGGCGACTCCGTGCCTGATGATCAGGTAGCAGGACCGGTTGAGGCGGTCGAGCAGCAAGCGTTGCGCGAGCACTTGATCGAAGCGCTGCAGCAGTTGCCGGAACGCTGCCGATGCGTGATCGAGTGGCGCATCGGTCTGCACGACAACCAACCACGCACACTCGTGGAGATCGGACGCTTGCTGGGGATAACCCGCGAGCGCGTCAGGCAGATTGAGGCACAGGCATTGCGTGCGCTGAGAAAATCGCCTACTATCGATCAATTGTCCGCGTATATGACCTAATGTATCTCACGCAGTCAGGTGACACGACACCGCCACCGGACCGCACCGGATGGCATGATCCAAGTTCACCGACCCGTCGCTGAACGACACGACACCATACACCGAGGAGTACGGCGGTGTGTTGCAGCGAATTGTCCGCGCGACTGGTAGCGCATCGGCCAGCCATCGGGTGTCCTTCTGGCAGCCACCATGGCACCGACACGGCCTCACCCGTTGTGCGCGCTGCAGCGCCTTACGCGACGAAACACCGCAGGTCGCCTCAGCATGACATCACTCGCAGCAGGCGTGGCTGGCCGATGACACCACTCGGGAGGATCTCACGAGCCATCACGATCAATGGCAATCCGCCGCGTGCATCTTTTTTCATCATTCTGTCGTCTGACTAGCGGGGAAGATTTACGGGTACCCATACCCCGGGTGACGATGCTCATCAAACTCTCAGCATCGCGATATTGACATTGTTTATGCATCAGGTATGATCGTGTCATGGCAACGGCAACGGGCTGCTACTAGGGGTAGTCTCGGTGTGTAACTGATATAGTATGCCTAACAAGGCGTCGAACTCATGAAACCAAATGATGGTGCGGAGCCGGAGCACACACAACAATATCAACAGCAGAATGCATGAACGCACCGTCGTGTTTTGCTGCGGATTGTTCCTATAATATTTCAGCAGCGATACATCTCGAGCGCAATCATCATGTGAAAAGCGCTCTGACTTATTGAGGAGTACATCATGAAGCGTGATCACTCGACAACGTTCGTATGGGCCGAAGATGAGCAGGATAAGGAGTCCATCAGCATGAATGAGCTGAGCTCGGCACACGACGACGGTGATCAGACGGATACACCGTTGGCAGGTGAGTCGCTTCCTGACTCGATGCAGGCCTACCTGCAGGAGATCGGGCGGGTCCCATTGCTGACGGCAGCGCAGGAGGTAGAGCTTGCGCAGCGCATGGCTGACGGGCAGTTGGCCATCAAAGTCCTGCGGCACAACAGTGCCAGTGAGGAAGAGCGTGCGTGGGCACACCGCACGAAAGCCGATGGTGATGCCGCCCGTGATCGCATGATCGAGGCCAACCTGCGCCTCGTCGTGAGTATCGCCAAGCGCTACATCAACCGTGGTCTGCCGTTGTCCGATCTCGTCCAGGAGGGCAACATCGGATTGATGCGGGCAGCCGACAAGTTTGATCACCGAATGGGGAACCGGTTCTCTACCTATGCAACCTGGTGGATTCGCCAGGCGGTGACGCGGGCGATCGCCGAGCAGAGTCGCATCATTCGCCTGCCCGTCCATATGAGTGAGTCGGTAACCCAGGTGCGGCGGATCAGCGACCAGCTGTCGCAGGCATTGGGGCGTGCCCCGACGACACAGGAGATTGCGGTAGCGCTCGGCCAGCCTGAGGATCGCATTCAGCAGATCCTCAAGGCATCGCGGGCCCCAATCTCGCTCGAGACGCCGATCGGAGAGGATGGCGATCAGACGATCGGTGACCACGTGCCCGACGATCAGACGCCTGAGCCAGCTGATCATGTCGACCAGCTGCTGTTGAAGGAGTCGCTGACGAACGCCATTCAGGTGCTGCCAGAGCGCGATCGCCGCGTGCTGGAGCTGCGGTATGGCCTGCACGACGAGCAGCCACGCACGCTCGAGGATGTCGGCCGGGTGTTGGGCATGACCCGCGAGCGCGCCAGGCAACTAGAGGCGCAGGCGCTGCGCATGCTGCGGCTGTCGGCAGCGGGATCAGCGCTGCGCGAGTATCTCGCCTGATTGGGCGGTCTGCCGCCCGGTGGCATTTGCCAGGCCACCGGGCGGCAGCCAGTTCACAGATCGGCCAACGGCAACGCCCGCTGACCACCAGAACGTGTTGTGTGCAGCGCGGCCTCGATGAACGCGCGGAACAATGGATGCGGTCGATCAGGCCGGGAGAGAAACTCCGGGTGGAACTGTGTCCCGACAAACCATGGATGCTCGCGCAACTCGATGATTTCGACAAGACGGCGATCAGGTGACTCGCCACTGATCACGAGCCCCGCAGCCTCAAGCGTGTCACGATACCGATTATTGAACTCCAATCGATGGCGATGACGTTCTTGGACACATTCCTGACCGTACGCCATCGCCGCACGACTGCCAGGCAGTAGCATGCATGGGTACGCGCCAAGGCGCATCGTTCCGCCTTTGTCTGTGATATCAAGCTGATCAGGCATGAAATCGATCACCGGATGAGCAGTCAGCGGGTCGAACTCAGTGCTGTTGGCGCCGCTCTGCGCGCCAAGCACATGGCGAGCGAAACCGATCGTCGCGCACTGCATGCCCAAGCACAAACCAAGAAACGGAACATCTCTGGTGCGAGCATACTCACTTGCAGCGATCTTGCCTTCGATACCGCGTGGGCCAAATCCTCCCGGCACAATGATGCCTTGCGCACGTTCAAGCAATGTGTCGGGACCATCGCGCTCAATATGTTCGGCTGATACCCACAAGATCTCGACGCGGCTTTCACAATCGCTCGCAGCGTGGTGGAGCGCTTCAACAACACTGAGATACGCATCATGTAATGCAACATATTTGCCGACGATGGCAATCGTGACGATCGACGATGGTGTTTTTTGACGTTGTACCAACGCATACCAGTTATCCAGCGATGCTTCTTGAACTGGAAGTGCCAATCGTGTGAGAAGATACGCACTAAGACCGCACTTCTCGAGTACCAATGGTACTTCGTAGATTGTTTCGACTGTTGGTAGCGGGATAACCGCTTCTGATCCAACATCGGCAAACAGCGCGATTTTTTCACGTAGTTCATCAGAAATTGGCTGATCTGCCCTACAAATGATAACATCGGCAGTAATACCAACTCTTCGTAGCTCCATCACAGAATGCTGTGTTGGTTTCGTTTTTACTTCGTTCGTAGCGCCAATATGTGGTAGAAGCGTGACGTGGATATAAATGGCATTGTCCCGACCAACATCTTTGCGCATCTGGCGAATTGCCTCGAGAAATGGCAAACTCTCAATATCGCCGACTGTACCACCAATTTCAACTATGACTATGTCTGCTCCTGATTGTTGCGCTGCAGCCCGAATACGGCCTTTTATTTCGTTCGTGACATGTGGAATAACCTGAATAGTCCCCCCAAGATAGTCACCACGGCGTTCTTTCTGGATGACGGACGAGTAAATCTGACCGGTTGTGACATTGCTCAACCGAGATAGATGCTCGTCGATGAAACGTTCATAGTGACCAAGATCAAGATCGGTCTCTGCACCATCATCGGTGACAAATACTTCGCCATGCTGATAAGGCGACATCGTGCCAGGATCAATGTTGATGTAAGGGTCGAGTTTTTGTACCGAGATCCGCAGGCCACGACTTTTGAGGAGGCGCCCGATCGATGCGACGGCGATGCCTTTCCCGACCGATGACACGACGCCACCCGTCACGAAGATGTATTTTGCCATGATAATCTCCCCTCAGCCTGATGCCTGTCTCCGGCCGTGCGCACGGGCCGCCTTGCCGGCACCACCGAGACGACGGGCACGACAGAGGGGAAGGCGACGGCACCTCCCCCTCGGATGTTGTGAGCCACACTGCACGGTGTGCGTATGAAGCAGAGCAGTGCGAGTGGTGGCCATGCGCGTCATCGTCTCATCGGGGTCTGATTATACCACAGGCGTCATGACGACCACGCGCGTTTCGCTGCCAGTCCCCAACGTCGTCGGCGTGACGGTGAGACGATCGACGGGCTCGGCAGCACCGCGGCCCATCTCGGTGAGAAATCGTTCCAGCGCCCCCGGCCCACCAGCCTTGTCGGCAGGATCAAAGTGCATCGGAATCACGATGCGCGGTTCGAGTTGCGCGATGATCCCGACGATCTCTGGCAGCGTGATGCTCGAGTCGCCGCTGATCGGCACGAACAGAACATCGATGTTGCCGATATCCTCAATGTGCTGCGCGCTGAGCTCGTGCCCGAGATCACCTAGATGACATAATGCAATGTCATCCAGATGGATCACAAATACGGTGTTGGTGCCATGCAGAGCACCACGCTGCTTGTCATGGAACGTACGGACGCCGGTGAGCAAGACGCCACCGATCTCATATTCGCCCGGACCGCTGGCGACAAACACATGTTCGCGCGTTGGCCGTACCGCCGCAATGTGGTTGTGCCCAGGATGAGCATGACTCGTGGTCACGATATGGGCATTCAGTCGACCGATGTCACGCCCGGTCGAGCGATCATACGGATCGGTTACGACGATACCTTCGCGACCGCGCAAGCGAAACGCCGCGTGGCCGAGGTACTGGATGTCTGGCATGATCGCTCCTCAACTGTTTCTCGGCAGGATGAACGGGATGATCGGAGACACGCGACCGTCATCATCGGCACGTGTTGGCCACCGACTATGGGTAGCCGCGAGCGACGGGTGCGGCGGCAAAACACCGACTGCACGGTGGCTGGCTGCACCCCTGGCGCCTGGCTGTCCCCCATGCAGCGCGTCATGCGCCATGGCGTCGTGTGCTGCTGGATCACCCATCGGCGTTGTTCAATCGATGCCCTCGACCGGGAGCTCACCTGCACCACGGCGCTCGCGCCAGACCTGTGCGACCGCCCGCTGAACCGCGTCAGCCGCAAAACCACGGCGGAGCAACCAGCCGCTGAGCCGTCGAACGAATGTCCTGGCATCATTGGTGGCGACGGCATAGCGTGTGGCACCCCGCCGTGCCGCCTCCAGCACGGCAGCATCGTTGTCATGTGCCATCGCGTGTGTGCCCAACACCTCGTCAATCATGGCTGGCGCGATCCCGCGCCGACGCAACTCAGCGCGGAGTGCCGTCGGGCCACGATCGCGCGAAGCGCTCCGCGCATCGACCCAGCGCGCTGCGAGCTGCATATCATCGATGAGTTCCAGTGCGACGACGCGCTGCAGCACTGCGCAGACCGCGGCCGCCGCATGGCCGCGGCGCTCCAGCCAAGCCCGAAGCTCGGCGCGGCTCTGAGTGCGCTGGCTCAGACGGCGGATGGCATCGCGGTACGCCGCGCGAACCTGCTGCTCGCCGATGAGCTGCGCCAGCCGTGATTCGTCGACCACTTGGCCAACGACCAGAGCCGCAGCAACCAACTGGTCGAGCGACAACGTCAGCGTCAGGCGATCGCCGATCGATACCTGCACCGCGTCGGCGTCTTGTGGGTCACGCCGAATGCTCGTGATCACGCCAGCGATGATGGGATCAGCCATGCGACACCCTACCTGCGCGAGTCATGGTGAAGCACGGCGGATCATACTTCTTCCTCGAAGAGACCGTCGGCGCTTTCGGGAGTGGCAGGAAGGCGCATCGATGCCATCGCCTGGGTGCGGATCAGTCGCTCGATCTCGTCGGCGACGGCTGGATTGTCGTTCAGGAACTGCTTGGCGTTCTCGCGGCCCTGCCCGAGGCGATCATCGCCAAGATAGAACCACGCGCCACTTTTGCGGACGATCTCCAACTCCACACCGACATCGAGCAAGTTGCTGGCACGCGAAATGCCCTCGTTCATCATGATGTCGAACTCGGCCTGCCGAAATGGCGGCGCGACCTTGTTCTTGACGACCTTGACGCGTGCCCGGCTGCCAATGACCTCCTGCCCTGCCTTGAGCGTCTCGATGCGCCGGATGTCGAGCCGTACCGAGGCGTAGTACTTCAATGCCTGGCCACCCGTCGTCGTCTCGGGTGAGCCAAACATCACGCCGATCTTGAGGCGCAACTGGTTGAGGAATACGACGGCAGCGCGCGATTTGCTGATGGCTCCGGATAGTTTGCGCAGCGCCTGGCTCATCAGGCGTGCCTGCAAGCCAGGCAACGAATCGCCCATGTCGCCTTCGACTTCGGCGCGCGGCACCAGCGCCGCTACCGAGTCGATGATGATGACGTCGACAGCATTTGAGCGGACCAACATCTCGCAGATTTCGAGCGCTTGCTCACCGAAGTCGGGTTGCGAGACGAGCAGACTCTCGATGTTGACGCCGCACCGTGCGGCATACAGCGGATCGAAGGCATGCTCGGCGTCGATGAACGCCGCAACGCCACCGCTACGCTGAGTCTGCGCGACGATGTGCTGTGCCAATGTCGTCTTGCCGCTGGACTCGGGCCCGTAGATTTCGATGACGCGACCGCGTGGAATTCCGCCGACACCAAGCGCGATGTCGAGCGCGATGGCGCCCGTCGGAATGACATCGATGGCGAGACGCGTACTTGCCTCGCCCATGCGCATGATCGACCCCTTGCCGTACTTGCGGTCGATCTGGGTCATGGCGGCCGACAATGCCTTTTCCTTCTCGGGTGAGATTGCCATCGCCTGCCCGTTTCCGTGTGTCTGGTTCATCAGCGGTTCCCTCGTACTCTACTGCAGCGCCTTGGCGCTGTCAACCTGCTCGTCATATCACCGCGCCAAGGGCAGGGACGTGATGGGTCGTGCGGCAATTCGGTTGTGCTTGGGATTATAGCACAAATGTTCGATGAATGCAACGGCAAGTCATCGCAGCACCGAGGGCGGAACGAACACAGGGATCGCGCCGGGTGCGGCGGCCACGGGCGCCGACATCGCCGCAAATGGCACCGCACGTACGACCAGGCGATAGGCATAGCGATCATCGCCACTCTCGGGCCAGCATGTCACCAGCGTGAGCAGCTCCTCGCCGGTCGGCTGGATGAAGCGGGCGTTTGCCAGTCGTTGTCGCTGCGAGACGCCGGCCTCGTGAATGAGAATCTGATCGCGGACAACATAACGATACTGTTGATCGCCGCTCATCAGAATAACATCATCATCGGGCTGAATGCGATTCAGATCACGAAAGATCTTGCCATATCCACCCACATGGCCGGTGAGCACGATATTATCGCCATCACCGGGATTTGCCGAGCCCAGATGGTGACCAACAGCATATTCAGCCACCTGCCACACAGTGACAGCGACGCCATCCTGGTTGACGATATCCCAGCCGACATCGACGACCTTGGCATCAACATCGATGCTGGGGATGATGATCCGATTGATCATCGACGGCGGCAGCGCAGCAGCACCGTTGGTGCCATCAGCCTGCAGCACATCGCGCTGTGGCACATTGAGCATCGGTGCAACGAACGAGAGTGCGCCACCAGAGCCACCCGCCGCGACCAGCCGCGGCGCCGGGACATCGGTGTCCCCCCGTGCCGCGTAGCGATGGTAGGCATCGTGGGCGGTGAGACCGCCGACGTACAGCGTGATGATCCCGCCGAGCAACAGCAGGACGTGGCTGAGCGTCCAGATCACCCGGGTTCTGCGATCAGCTGGCGCCTTGGCAGCAGTGCCAGACGGTTCGGCTGCAAGGATGTCTCCGGTCATCGGCAACCTCTGAACTCAGATAGGAGGCTACGGACTATTATAGTACTGTGTGTGGTGTGGGTGTCAACCGCATGCCCGCGGGCTACCGATCGCCATCCCAAGCGTGCTGTCGTGCCGCTCAACCGACCGATGGCTCACAGGCATAGCGCAGCGATCATCGATGGCGGGGCTACCTGCGTCACAACCCACTGTCTGGTTTGCCAGCACTCAGCTTCCGGCCAGGGATACCCCCTGGTGGTCACCGGACACGCGCCACAAGCAGTGCTCGTGGTGCGTTGCCGCGGGGGATCCGGCTCGATCAGAAGGACAACGTCGTACGATCATCGGCCGTGGCAGCACCGGCCAGCGAAGATGTGGGACTGACGCACGGTGTCTGGATCGTTCCAGCCTCGCAGGTACAGACACCGTGCGGCAACGTGTCGGCAGAACATACAGTATACTGAGCGGCGACTGACTCGTGCACGCAGTGGAGTATCACAGGCATGTGGGTACCTCGAGGCCGACACCTCCTCATCTACGATCTGGTCGCAATTCCGATCGCCATCTACATCAGTTTCATCCTGCGGCTGGAGTCATGGCGGCTCGACCAGTTCACCTACGGCGGTGTCGGCTTCATCGCCAGTGCAACACTCATCGTCCCACTGTTTCTTGCCGGGAGCCACAGCTATCGACAGCACTGGGCATTTGCGTCGGTCGCCGAGTTCATACGCCTGGCGATTGCCGTGACATCCTCGGTCGCGCTCCTCGGGCTGAGCATCTTTCTGTTCGGCACCGAAATAGATCTCTTCCAGATCCCGCGCTCGGTTCCACTCATCGCGATCCCCACCGCCGTAAGTGCCATCGCAGCGCCGCGATTGCTGCTGCGGATTGCGCTCCGCCGGCGGCCGCAGCCGACGTCGCCGGCGACGACCCCGGTCGCGGTCTTTGGCGCCGGCAATGCTGGCGCCATGGTGGTACAGGAGTTGCGTCAGAACCCACAGCTGCAACTGCGCGTGGTTGGCATCATCGACGATGATCCACGTACACACGGCCTGACGATTCATGGTGTACGTGTGCTCGGCGGTCGCGGCGCACTACCAGAGGTCATCGGCGCGAGCGAAGTACGCAAGGTGATCATCGCGATGCCTCGAGCACCTGGCAAGGAGATTCGCGCAATCCATGCTTTTTGCGCCGGGCTCGGCGTCACGACGCTCACC
Organism: uncultured Chloroflexota bacterium; assembly: GCA_903871975.1. GTDB lineage: Bacteria > Chloroflexota > Chloroflexia > Chloroflexales > Roseiflexaceae > CAIQIY01. The sequence continues at coordinate 10,917 of CAIQIY010000366.1, forward strand.
ATTCCCGGTATGTATGAGTTACTCGACGGCAGCGCACGGGTGAGCGAGCTGCGCCCCATTGAGGTGACGGATCTGCTGCGGCGCGAACCGATCGAAACCGACCTTGAGCGTGTGCGAACGTTGCTGGTCGACCAGCCGGTACTCATCACTGGCGCAGGGGGATCGATCGGCAGTGAGCTATGCCGCCAGATTCTTCGCTGCCAGCCGGCGCAGCTCATCTTGCTCGGTCATGGCGAAAACAGCGTCTTCGAGATTCAGGGTGAGCTTGAACGCCTCGGTAAGCAACAAGCGACGACAACTGAGATCATTGCCGTGATTGCCGACTCTCGGGATCGTGAACGTATCAACACGATCTTTGCGCGCTATCGACCCACGGTAGTGTTTCATGCTGCGGCACATAAGCACGTACCATTGATGGAGCAAAATGTTGTCGAGGCTGTGAGTAACAACATCCTTGGGACGCGTAACATCGTCATGGCTGCAGCGCACCATGGTGTCGCACGATTTGTCATGATCTCGACGGACAAAGCTGTCAATCCGACGAGCGTGATGGGGGTATCGAAGCGTGTGGCCGAATTGATCGTGCACGAGACTGCACTGGCAATCGGTCGGCCGTACGTCGCGGTACGCTTCGGTAATGTACTCGGCAGTCGCGGCAGTGTCATTCTGACGTTCCGGCGACAGATCGCTGCAGGCGGGCCAGTGACTGTGACCGATCCGGAGATGCGGCGCTATTTCATGACGATCCCCGAGGCGGTGCAGTTGGTGCTGCAGGCTGGCGCCCTCGGCACGCCCGGCCTGATTTTCATGCTCGATATGGGTGAACCCGTCCGTATCGTTGATCTCGCACGTGACATGATTCGTCTGTCTGGATTGCAGGAAGGCCGGGACATCGACATCGTCTTTACCGGACGCCGACCGGGTGAGAAGGTGTTCGAGGAACTGTTTGCGCCGAATGAGCGGTATCGGCCGACACCCCACCAACATGTGTTCATCGCTGAACGTGTCGAACAACAGAC
>CAIQIY010000367.1 GCA_903871975.1 uncultured Chloroflexota bacterium
GGATGGCGATGGTGAACGTGTGCTCGCCCTGGTCGGCCTCGGGGTCGGGCAGCGTCGGGCTGCGCAACAACGACACACGGATCGTCTGGTCGCGGATGTCATGGCCATATTTGGAGTCGTTCAACACGCTCACGCCGTAGTCATCCTCGCTCAGATCGACCCACTTCTGCGCACAAGTCTCGAACCGCGCCCAGTCCCACGAGGTGTTGCGGTGGGTTGGCCGCGCGACATGCCCCCACTGGATCTCGTAGGTCGCCTGTGGTGCCAGGACGTCGACCGGGAATGCCACCTTGAGCAGCGTGTGCCGCTCGCGCCAATCGATGACCGTGTGCACGTCGATGCGCGCACTATCGTAACACAACGAGATCCGCTGCGTGTAGCAGCTCTGGCGAATGCAGCGTTCGATGGTGATCGTGGCGCGCAACGGGCCGTGTTCGGTGACGCGCATCGACCGTGCCGGTTGGGCCAGCGTGAGCTTCTCGTCGAAGAAGATGTCGATGTCCCATGCGTCCCAGTTGAGCGGCCGATCCTCGAAGGCCTGGAATTGGTTGGCGCGCGCGCCGGGCGGCAACACCTCGCGCTGGACGCGCTTGTCGACGATGCGGCAGATGTCGCCTTGCTCGTCGAGCTCGATGCGCACGAAGGCATTCTCGAGCGAGCGCTCGGTGGCCATCACGCCATCGAGCGACGCCGGTTCGCCGGGCTCGCCCAGCCATATGCCGCTGATGCTGAGCGGTGGCAATGCGCCACATGCCAGCACGGTGCCGTCGGCGACCGCCTGGGCCACCACCCCAACGCCGGCGGCGTCGACCAGGCATTGGCCGGGATCGATGGTGCCCCGCCAGTGGACCAGCCCGCGCTGGGTGAAGCCGGTGGGATTGGCGACGATGAGCTGTGCTGGCGCGCGGGCAGCGATCACTGCGAGGGCTTCGTCGCGCACGCGTCGGCCGAGGTCGGCGACCTCGGCGTACTGCGCCAGCGATTCGACATAGACTTCGCGGATGCTGCTGCCGGGAATGATGTCGTGAAACTGGTTGAGGCACACCAGCTGCCAGGCCCGCTGCAGATCGGCGGCGGGGTAGCGGTAGCTGGCGTCGAGCGTGCCCGCCAGTGCTGCCAGCCACTCGGCGTCGTGCAGCAAGAACTCGCTGGTGCGGTTGGCGCGCTTGTTGCGGCTCTGGGTCGTATAGGTGCCACGATGCAGCTCGAGGTACAGCTCGCCGTTCCAGGTCGGCAGCGTCGCGCCGGCCTCGCGGGCAACACCATCGAAGAACGCCGCCACGCTGGCCTGGCGCATGCGTGGCGCCGCAGGAAATGCCGCGAGTTCGTGCAGGTTCTCGAGCATGGTGCGGGTCGGGCCGCCGCCGCCATCGCCGAAGCCGAAGGCCATCAACAGATCGCGATGCGTTTCCTTCTGCTGGAAATTGCTCCAGGTGCCCAGCGCCTGCTCGGGCGTCGCCTGTGCGTTGTAGGTCGAGGCATACGGGGCAGTGCGGCCGAGTGCGTCGAGGATGTACCGGCGCAGCTCGATCGGCAGCGTCACCAGCGGATGCAGCTCGGGCGTGGTGCTGAAATGGGTCAGCACGCGCGTGCCATCGATGCCCTGCCACCAGAACGTATCGTAGGGCAGGCGGTTGTACTGGCTCCAGCCGATCTTGATGGTGAAGAAATACTCGAGGCCGGCGGCGCGGATGAGCTGCGGCAGCGCCCAGGCATAGCCGAAGACATCGGGCAACCACAGCACCGGCGACTCGGCGTCGGCGCCGAACAGCTGGCGGAACAGGCCACGCCCGAGCACGAATTGACGCGCCAGCGACTCGGCACCGCTGAGGTTGCAGTCGGCCTCGACCCACATGCCGCCGATCGGCTCCCAGCGCCCTTCGGCGACCCGCTGGCGGATCTGTGCGAGCATGTCGGGCTGCGATTCGGCCAGCCAGGCATACAGCTGTGGCTGACTCTGGGTGAAATGATACTCGGGGAACTCCTGCATCAGCCGCAGGGTGCTGGCGAAGGTCCGCTCGGCTTTGCGCCTGGTCTGGCCGAGCGTCCAGAGCCAGGCGACGTCGATGTGCGCATGGCCGGTGGCGACGATGCCGACGTCGAGCGGTGCACCGGCTGCGGCGATGCCGGCACGCAGCCGTTCGAGCGCCGGCGGGACGCTGTCGTAGAAGGCGGCACCAAATGGCTCGCCGAGGTCCAGCAGCCGGAAGGCGGCGTCCAGGGCATTCAAGAGCCGGCCACGTGCCGGTTCGACGCTGTCGGTGCTGCGCGCGACGCCCAGCGCGACACGCGCCAGCGCCACGAGCGCGCGGGTCGGCGCATCGATCTGGACGAGCGCGCAGCTGCCGATGTGTGGCCGCGGTTGCGCGGCCTGCCGCCCGATACCGCCGATCCAGCCGTGCAGTGCGAGGTGGTGGCGCTGACCGTCACGGCATTCGTCGGGCAGCAACAGCTCGTGATGCTGCCGGTCGCAGCCAGCCAGCGGCACACCATCGAGATACACCAGCGCCTCGGGGTGATCGAAGTCGCCCGATTCGCCCAGCGGCAGATGCAGCATCAACGGCGCAGTGGCGTCCCAGCCATGCGGCACGGCAACCCAGCCGTGCATGACGAAGGTTTCGCGCCAGGCGCTCCAGGCGCCATCGCCGGCGACCAGCTCCCAGTCGTCGGTCGGTGTATCAGCCGCCAGGGGTGGCGGCTCGTCGGGCCCGCTCAGCCGCCGGTAGCGCCACGGTGCCAGCGGCTGGCGGCGGCGATGGATCAGCGGGGTGATCAGCGCGATGCGCTGCTCGATCTTCTCGGCAGTCCAATGGGTCTGGTGATGCATCGAAGCCTCCCGGAAGGTGGTGACGCCCGCATCATACTGCAGCAACGGTGCGTCGGGTATCGCGACATGGCCGGCAGTGGCTGATCTGCATGGTGTGTTGCGAACTCTTCACTCACCACGTGCGCTGCCATGGCACATTGCCGCATGCCCGTGGTATGATGCACTGAGCGAACCGCTCCATTCGTCTCAGCAAGGATCGGTGCATCCATGCTCGATGAGCAACTCATTCGCACGCTCGCACCGGTGGCGCTGGTCAATCGTCGCGCCACCCGTTTCATCGGGTTTGTCGACGGCGCCAACACCACCCTGGCAGGATTCGGCACGGCGAGCGCAGCGACGGTGCGCCGGCTCTATGCGGCGCTCGTCAGCCTCGAGGCACTGTTCCGGCAGGCCGAGCCGGTGACGCCACTGTACCTGGCGCAACACCTCGATGCGCTGGACTGGCGTGAACTGCTGGGTGCTGTTCGTGGCCTCAGCGAGCAGGGCGACGAGGCATGTGCCCGGGCATTGCACGACCTGCGTGGTGGCGCATTGCAAGCCGTGGTGGTGCTGCTGCAACGCGCCGTCGAGCAATCCGGCGACGCGGTCGACAGTGTCCGCATCGGGCTGTTGTTGCGCGACCACTGCAAGATCATGCAGCAGAGCATCAGCGACCTGGACCCACTGGCGCTCGATGATCCGCTGGCGCAGCAGCGCGATACCACCGAGCTGGTGGCACCATGGCGCGCCGGCGCCTGGCCCGGCGAGGTCGGCGACACGACCATCACGGTCCATTGCGCCCACAACATCACCATCGCGGCGCGGTGCATCGAAGCCGGTGCGATCGACCGGGTGTTGTACAACCTGCTGAACAATGCGGCACGGCACAGCGCCGACAGCCATGTCGAACTGGCGGTCTGGCCCATCAGCATGCCCCAGCCCCGCGACGTGCGCTTTGTCGTCGCCAATCGCGTGCGCGCCGCCGATCTCGCCGGGCTGCGACGCAGCCTCGCCGATCTGCAGTGCGGGCCCTTCGGCCCGGTGGGTGCCAGCGCGCCGCGCGGCCGTGGCCTGCGCATCTGCGCCGAGCTGGTCGCCCACGCCTACGGGATCGCCGATCCGCTGCGCGCCGTGCGCGAAGGGTACGTCGGCATCGGGCTGTATGGCGACCTGTGCGTCGCCCATGCCCATTGGCCGGTACTGACGCGGGCGGATGCCGCAGAGCGTGCCACATGCGCCTGAACGTCGGTGCCGACCCGGTGACCCTCGTGGCGCAGACGGCGGCGGTCGCGCCGCAGCTGGCACCATGGCTGCCAACCACGCCACTGCTCGCGTCGGCCTGGCTCAGCGAGCTGCACGGGGCACAGGTGGTCGCCAAACTCGAGAATCTGCAGCCGACCGGCTCGTTCAAGGTGCGCGGCGCCTTCGCCCGGCTGCTGAATCTGACGCCCACCGAACGTGCTGCCGGAGTCGTGACAGCGTCGTCGGGCAATCATGGTGCAGCCGTAGCCTATGCGGCGCGGGCGCTCGGGCTGGCCGCCACCGTCGTGGTACCGCTGGGCGTTGCGCCGGCCAAGCTGGCCAGCATCCGGCGCTACGGCGCCACCGTGCAGCTGGTCGGCGACGACTCGCACGACGCCGAAGTGGCAGCGCGGGCGCTGGCCGGCGCGAGCGGCCGGGTGTACGTGTCGCCCTACAACGATCCGTGGGTGGTTGCCGGCCAGGGCACACTGGCGTGCGAGGTGCTGGCGCAGTCGGCGCCGCTCGACGTGGTGATCATCGCCGTCGGCGGCGGTGGCCTGATCGCCGGCGTCGCCGCGACATTGCGGGCACGCTGGCCGGATGTGACGATCATCGGCGCCCAGCCGGCCGCGTCGGCGGTGATGTATCACTCGCTCGCCGCCGGGCGGATCGTCGCGGATACCGCAGCGCCGACCCTGTCGGACGGCACGGCTGGCGGTGTCGACGAAGACAGCATCACATTCCCGTGGTGCCAACGCCTCGTCGATGCCATCGTCTGTGTCGACGAAGACGAGATCGCTGCCGCGTTGCGCCATGGCATCGCCGACCTGCGGGTGGTGGCCGAAGGTGCCGCCGGCGTGGCGTTGGCGGTCGCCGCGCGCCCCGGCTGCATCCCGCGCGGCGGCCGCGCGGCGGTGGTGATCTGTGGCGGCAACATCGATCCGCCGCGTCTCGCGGCGATTCTCGCCGGATGACTACGAGAGGAGCATCATGAACCGCCGACTCAGCCAGCGCATGTCCGTCCTCAGCCCCTCGGCGACGGTCGGCCTGGGCGGCCGCATCGCGGCACTGCGCGCCGCCGGCGTCGACGTGATTTCGTTCGGCCAGGGCGAACCCGATTTCGCCACGCCCGATGTGATCAAGCTGGCCGGCATCCGGGCGATCGAGCAGAACCGCACGCGCTACACCGCCGTCGGCGGCCCGGCCGAGTTGCGCGCAGCGATTGCGGCGCAGCTCGACCGCGAGACGGGCATGCCGTTCGATGCCACACAGGTCTCGGTCACCGTCGGTGCCAAGGAAGCGCTGTTCCTCGCGTTCCTCGCGTTGTGTGATCCGGGTGACGAGGTGATCATTCCGGCGCCGTACTGGGTGAGCTATGTCGACCAGGTGCGCCTCGCTGGGGCGACGCCGGTGATCGTGCCGGCTGGGCCCGAGCGTGGCTATCGGATCGATGCGGCACAGCTGCGCGCGGCACTGAGCCCGCGTACGCGCGCGCTGGTGCTCAACTCGCCGGCCAATCCGACCGGTGCCGTCTACCGTGCCGCCGAACTGCGCGCGCTGGCCGATGTGCTGCACGGCCGCGATGTGGTGGTGGTCAGCGACGAGATCTACGATGCGATCACGTATGTCGACTACGCCCGCTGGCTGCACGTGGCACCCGAGTTTGCCGATCGCACGCTGATCGTGAATGGTGCCTCGAAAGCCTTCGCGATGACGGGCTGGCGCCTCGGCTATGTCGCCGGGCCCGCTGATCTGCTCGAGGCGATCCGCGCCATCCAGGGCCATGCGTCGACCCACACCTCGTCGATCAGTCAGGCGGCGGCGCTGGTCGCGTATGCCCCCGATGCGCCGCTCGCCGATGCGGTGGCGGCGATGGTCGCTGCGTTTCGCGAGCGCCGCGATCGCATCGTGACGCTGCTGCGACAGATCGATGGTGTGGCGATCGAGCCACCCGATGGCGCGTTCTACGCGTTCCCCCAGGTCGCTGGCCTGCTGCATCGGCCACTCGGCCCGCGTGGCGTGGTCTGCACCGACGATGATGCACTCGCCGAGTATTTGCTCGACGCGGCGCGCATCGGCGTCGTGCCCGGCAGTGCCTTCGGTGCGCCTGGCCACCTGCGCTTGTCGTATGCGACGAGTATGGCACAGATCGAGGAGGGCCTCGCGCGCTTCGCCGCCGCTGCCACGCGCTGAGGCCCACGGCCGGTTGGTGTGCGTGACGCCGTCAAATCCTGTGCAATATCATTGCAAATCATGGATCGTGCTGGTATACTTGGCGTAGTGGGGGCATCGCCATCACACACCAGAGGAGCACGCATGAGCATCCATCAGTACAGTGCACAGCGCATCACCGGCGAGCACGAATCGCTCGAGCGCTATCGCGGCAACATCGTCCTCATCGTGAACGTCGCGAGCCGTTGTGGCCTGACGCCGCAATACACCGGCCTCGAGCGGCTGTATCGCACCTACCGCGACGCCGGGCTGGTGATCCTGGGGTTCCCCTGCAATCAGTTCAACAACCAGGAGCCGGGCGACGACCAGCAGATCGCGACGTTCTGCAGCCTCAAGTACGACGTGACGTTCCCGATGTTTGCCAAGATCGATGTGAATGGGCCCGGCGCACACCCGTTGTATGCCTACCTGCGCCAGGCACGCCCGGGGCTGCTCGGGAGCGAAGCGATCAAGATGAATTTCACCAAGTTCCTGATCGACCGCGACGGGCTGCCGGTGAAGCGCTACTCGCCGCTCGATGTGCCGGAGCGACTGGTGTCGGATATCGAGCGTGCCTTGGCGGGCGTGGCGGTCGGCGCGGCGTGAGCCCGGTGGCGCGAAGGGGTGGCGGTCCTGTGAGGCCGGGCACCACAGAGGTTAACGCAAGCATCATCCGGGGATAACGTCGGGCGGGGAAGATCGGGGCATGGTGGAACGATACGCATGGTGAGGCCCATGACCCTGCAGACCGAGACCATCACTGGTGTGATCGACGCGATGCCGCGGGTGCACGCGGTGCGCGTGCCGTTTGTGGTGCCGGCTGGCACTGCCCGATTGCAGGTGAGCCTGCGATTTGAGCAGCGACCTGGTTGCCAGCTGTTTCTTGCGGTGTTTGACGAAGCCGGGTTTCGTGGCAGTGCCATGCGGCCCGGCGTGCCGGGCGCGGTGGCGCTTGAGGTGTGGCTGACGGCGGGCGCCGCGAGCCCGGGCGCGCTGCCGGGCGCGATCGTGGCGGGCGAGTGGTGCGCGCTGATCGATGTCGAGCGCCTCGCGGTGGCGACGGCGTGGGAGCTGGTGATTGCGTGTGCACCTGGGGCGACCGAACCAGCCGCCGAGGCGCCGCCGCCGTCGCTGCCGGTCGGTGCGTCGGAGCCTGGCTGGTATGTCGGCGAACTGCACGCACACAGCCATCACAGTGATGGCGCGCCGACGGTGCCGGCGTTGCTGCAGGCTGCGCGCCGGGCCAACCTCGACTTTCTTGCGCTGACCGACCATTTCACCATCAGTGGTCATGCCGAGGCGGCACGACAGCCCGAGCCGGGGTTGACGGTCATCCGCTCGCTCGAATTGACCGGCCATCATGGCCATGCCAACCTGCATGGCGTGCCGCACTGGGTGGACTGCTACGTCGATGATCGTGCCGAGTGGACGATCAACGATGCTGCGCGGGCAGTTCGCGCAGCTGGCGGGCTGTTCTGTGTGAATCATCCGTTCGCCGCCGACCTTGGCTGGCGCTACCTCGACTTCGATTGGGACCTGGCCGACCTGCTCGAGGTTTGGCATGCCCACGAAGGGCCCGGCAACACGCTGGCGTTCGGCCTGTGGGACGAACAGCTGCGTGCGGGGCGGCGCATCACCGGCGTTGCAGCGACCGACTCGCACGACCTGCGGGCGCCGCGGCACCGGCTCGGTGGCGTGCGGACGCAGGTGTATGCGGCTGCCAACGACGAGGCGGCATTGCTCGCCGGCCTGCGCGGCGGTCGGGTTGCCGGCAGCCGTGGCCCGCTGGTCGATGCGCTGGCGTGGCGCGTGGATGCACCGGCCCGGCAGTGGTCGATCGGTGCGACGGTGCCGGCTGGCGCGCTGGGCTTGCGCTTTGTCAGCACGCCCACCGCGGTGCCATGGCAATTGCACCTGCTCAAGCGCGGTGCGCCGTGGCGCGTGTTCGACGGGCCGGCCGGCATCCCGGTGTCGGTCGAGGTGGTCGACGAGGCCACCGCGGGCAGCTACTACCGCTGGGAGTTGCATGCGGCGTCGCCGCTCGGCGAGTACCCCGAGGATCGCTGGCGTGAATGGCATACGCTGCTGGCGTTCACCAATCCGATCTTCGTGGCGACCGCCGAGGAGTTGGCATGACACTCATTGCCCATCTGAGCGATCTGCACGTGATGCCCGCCGCCGGCGACCGGTTCCATGGCATCGATCCGCTGGCGCGCGCGCGGCGTGCGATCTCGACGCTGTATCAGTTGCCCGAGGTGCCGCGCATCGTCTTCATCACCGGCGACCTGTCGGATCGCGGCGAGCCGGCGAGCTACCGTGCGCTGTGCGAGGTGGTGGCCGAACTCGAGCGCCTCGGCTCGCGGGTGGTGCTCGCGTTGGGTAACCACGATGACCGCGCGGCGTTTCGCCGCGTGGTGTTGGGCCAGACCGATGGCGGTGATGCGCCGTGGTATCACAGCACGGTCGTCGATGGCCTCCAGGTGATCGTGCTCGACAGCAGCGTGCCCGGGGTGAGCCATGGGGCACTCGACGACGCGCAGCTGGCCTGGCTGGCAGCACAGCTCGCCGAACCAGCGCCGGCCGGGCGGCTGGTGGCGCTCCACCACCCACCACCGCCCTGCCCGGTGCGTGCGCTCGGCGACGGCTTTGTGCTGCGCCAGCCCACCGCATTGGCGACACTGCTGCACGGGTGCGGTGTCCATGCCGTGCTCGCCGGCCATGTGCACATGCCGAGCACCGGCAGCTTCGCCGGCGTGCCGGTCGTCACTGCGCCGGCCCTGGCATATGCCATCGATCCGCTGGCGCTCACGATGGTGCGCGGCGTGGCCGCCAGCGGTTTCGCACTGGGCTGGCTCGGCGCCGGCTCGCTGGTGACGACGCCGGTGTGGCTGGCCACGGCGCGCGATGTGCTGTTCGAGGAGCGCCCGACGCCACGCTGATCGGCGTCAGGTGGCGGGCGGTTCCCAGCACACTGCCGGCGTCACGGCGATGTCGATGCCGAGCCGCGGCAGCAGCCAGGCCAGTGCGGCTTCGCCCGGGCGGCGGATGTCGTCGGCGATCCAGATGCCGGTGGGATGCACCAGCTGATTGCGCAACTGCCGCAGCGCGTACAAGCGCTGTGGCAGCTGGTCGGGGTCGTCGGCGAAGGGCACGAAGTGCGTGCGCAGCGCGACGATGATGCGTTCGACAAACCACAACCCGGCACCGTCGAGCATGTCGCGCACCGACGACGCGTGCGGCGGCCGACGCAGCTTGACGCGCTCGGCGGCCTGGTCGTCGCGGAGCGCCTGTGGCACGCGCGTTAGGTCGTCGCCCAGCGTGTCGATGACCAGCTGGCGCAGCGCCAGCTCGCTGCGTTGCACCGCGCTCAGCAAGGCCGTCTGCGCCGCAGGTGCGAAGTAATCCCATGCCGCCAGGCACATGCGGCGCGTGCGCAGCTCGCCCCAGTCGCGCCGGTCGTGTTTGGCGATCAGCGGGAAGGTGTCGAGCACGCGGGCAAACTCGTCGCGCGTCAGGCCGTAGAGCTGTGCGTAGATGCCGTCGAGCTCGGCGCGCAGCACCGCGCGGCGCGCGACATCCCAGGCGAACGGCGGCCCGCGGTGCCCGAGTTCGTGCGCGAACGGCGCCAGGTCCCATGCGGTGTAGCTCAGCTCGAGCACGCGCGCGATCACCATGCGGCGGAGCGTCTGGTCGTATCGCTCGGGGGGGACGATCGGGAGTTGTTTCAGATACATCTGGTTGAGATGTGTCCCTCCGATCTTCTGGCGCGCGATGTAGTCGAAGACGACGCTGTTCGCATTGGCATAGAGCAGGCAAGCGCGTGCTGCGGTGTCTGGATGGGTATCGGTGAGCAGCATCAGATTGATGCCGGTGACGCCAGAGCGCGGAACAAGGCTGCAGATGGCCGTGCGCACATCAGTCGCCCGCGCGATATCGCGAAACCCGAGCAGCCAGCCATGGGGCCAGCGCCCCGCGAGTTGTGCGTCGACGTGGCTGGCGGCGACCCAGTAGCGTGGCTGGGGCACGGTGTCGGGGTCAC
>CAIQIY010000368.1 GCA_903871975.1 uncultured Chloroflexota bacterium
GCTTCGACCCGCGCCGCTTCATCGGCGAGGATTACGACCTGTGTTTTCGTCTGCGCCGTGCGGGCTATGTCGTCTGGTTCGAGGCGAGCGCCCGCGTCGTCCACCGACCCGCGCGGGCATCGGCGGCGACGGTGTGGCGGCACCTGCACCAGTTCGGTCGCCACACGCCCGCGATCATTCAGCGCTACCCCGACATGGCCCAGGCGCGGATGGGGCCGTGGCTGCGGCCATGGGCACCACTCGTGCTGGTGGTCGCACCGCTGCTGGCCGCGGTCGATGTGCTGCGCCGTCTCCGGCAGTGCCCCGGGCTACGCCGATGGTGGTACGCCGCACCCGGCGTAATCTGGGCGCGCTGTGCCTGGTACTGGGGCGTCGCCGAGGCATTCATGAGCGCCGAGCCCCCCAGCGATGACTGACGACGAGCGCCGTGAGCGCGATGATGCAGCACCCCACGCGCGGCGCCAGCCCATCAAACAGGCTCCCCCCGACGGCACCGCCGCTGATCAGCAGCACCTGCAGCGCCATGCGGCCGAGCGGCCATTCGATCCGCCACAGCCGCTGACCGACGACGCCATAGCCAATCGCCAACACACCATAGGCGGCGGTCGTCGCCCATGCCGCGGCCGTACTGCCGCCCGACGGAATGCCGATCAGGTTGAGTGCCAGATTGAGCACCGCCGCCAGCCAGGCGATCGGCACCAACGCACCACTGCGGCCGGTGAAGCTGAACGGCAATGCCGTGACCTGGGTCGTCAGGTGGGCCACGACGGCGAGGCAGAGCGGCGCGACTGCGCTGCCGGCAGCACCATAGCCCGGCCCGGCGACGACGGTGACGAGCTCGCGGCCGAAACACCCGCAGATGATCGCCAGCGCGCCATAGCCGGGCAGCACCGCGCCGCCGATGTGGCCGAGCCACTGCGCGGCACGTGGCTCGCCGGCGGCATGCCAGGCGAGCGCCCGTGGTGGCAGCGCCAGCGCCAGAGGCGCCCCGGCCAGCGCCAGCATGGTGCTGATGATCGCCGCCGCAGCATAGTCGCCGAGCGCATCGGGCGCCAGATGGCTCAGGATGATCCGGTCGGAGAACGCGAAGATCCAGGCAGCGAGCGCATATGGCAGCAATGGCAGCGCGAAGCGCAGCATCGGCTGTACCAGCGCCAGGTCGCAACACCATGCCAGCATCGCGCGAATCGACCACAATCGCAGGGGGAGTACGACGGCGTTGGCGATGACGACGCCACCGAAGAGCCCCGGCAGGCCAAGGCCGATCACGCCGACGAGGCTGCAGCCAGCGAGCAGGGCCGCCGCGCCGATCTGCCAGGCGACATAGGCCCGCGGCTGCATCTGGTTTCGCAACACCTGTGCGCACACCGTGTTCAGCAGCACCAGCGGCACGCCGAGCAGGGCGAGCCGCAGCGAGGCAGCGTCGATGATGCCGGCGAGCGCCACGGTGGCGAGCCAGTCGCTCGCCAGCAGCAACGCACCGCTCACCAGCACACTCCATGCCGCCAGCGCCAGCAGCCATGTCGACGTCACCCGGCGGCGCTGCAGCAGATCCGGCGCAGCCGCGAACGCCCGAGCGAACGTCGCATCGCCACCGAGCGCGACCACCACCAGCACCAGGTTCAGCGCCGTCTGTACGCCGTGCCACGCGCCATAGCCGGCGGTGCCGAGCGTTCGCGTCATCACCGGGACGGTCACAAGCGTCGCCAGGCGAGCAACGCCATCACCCAGGGCATAGATGCCGCCATCACGGACGACATCGCGCAACCCGTTCACGGGCCGCACTCAGGGCGTAGGGTAGGCCGGTGCCGCCGGTTCGTCATCGGCGTCGCTCACATCGCCGGTCGGTGCCGGATAGTCCACCGGTACCATCGGAGTGGTCGCATCGCCCGAACGCGACTCATCGGCCGGAACGACTTCCTGATCGCATGCGCCCAGGGCGAGACCGAGGATGCCGGCGAGCCCCAGGACGATCAATCTGCGCCGCATTGAGGATACTCCTGCCATCGTGCCGCCGCGAGGCGGCGCGGATCATCGACAGTCGTCATTATACTGCCAACCCTGGCCAGCTGGCGGGTGCGGTGCACACGCGCCGCGTGATGGCCGTATAATGCGCCACGGCATCGGGAACGATCGAGGAGCGTATGCATTCTCTGGCACGGCGCTTTCCCCGTCAGGCGGCGGCATTGCATCGCCTGCAGCATCGCTGGCTGACCCGGCTGTTCGGTACGGCAGCGCTGCCTCGTGCCGAGCCAGCGGCACCGAGCGCCCCGCGCCGCCGCGGCATGCGTTTGCTGATCGTTCTGCTCGCCATCGGCTTCTATGCCGGCTTCGCCGTGTGGGCCATCCGCGGCTGGGATGTTGCAGCGCTCACATCCGTCACGATCCATCCGATCTGGTTGATTCTGGCGATGCTCGTCCACGGCGTCGGATATGCCGTCGCCGTCGCACTGCGGCGCGACGTGATGACCTGGCTGGGCTATCCCTTGCGCTGGCTCGA
>CAIQIY010000369.1 GCA_903871975.1 uncultured Chloroflexota bacterium
ATCGGCCTCGAGCTGCCGGGTACGCTCGCGGGTGATGCCGAAGGCGTTGCCCACTTCCTCAAGCGTCCGACGACGCCCGTCGGTCAGTCCATAACGCAGCTGCAGAATGGCGCGCTCACGATCGGGCAGTGCCATCAGCGCATCGGCGATGTCACGCTGCAGCATGCGCTGAGCAGCAAGTTCGAGCGGCGGGTCGCTGTGCTCGTCGGCGACGACGTCGCCGACCAGGCCATCGCCGTCGGCACCGAGCGGCTGCTCCAGCGAGATCGGTTGCGCCGACGCCTGAATCAGGCGCTCGATGCGCCGCTCGCTGACACCCAGCGCTGCGGCGAGTTCGGTCGTGGTGGCCTCGCGGCCGAGCTTTTGCTCCAGCTGCCGGCCCATGCGCCGCATCTGGCTGATGGCGTCGCTCAGGTGAACCGGCAGCCGGATGACACGACTCTGCTCGGCAATGGCGCGCGAAATGGCCTGGCGAATCCACCAGGTCGCATATGTGGAGAATCGGTTGCCTTTGGTGTAGTCGAACTTCTCGACGGCCCGCATCAGGCCGATATTGCCCTCCTGGATGAGATCCATGAATGAGAGCGGCCCGCCGATGTATTTCTTGGCGACGCTGACGACCAGCCGCAGGTTGGCCTGGATGAGGCGGCGACGTGCATCCTCGCCCTGCGCGATTGCTGCGGTGCGTTCGTGGCGCTCGGCGGCAGTCTCGTTGATGCGCGGGGAGACGAGCGCCGATGCCCGGCCGTGTTCGATCAGCTGCGCCAGCTCGACTTCTTCCCGCGCATTGAGCAATGCGACTTGGCCGATTTCACGCAGATAGGTCTGGACGGTGTCTTCGATGGCGTCGTCGTGCCGCTCGCGCGGCGCTGCGTCATCATCCGGCATGTCACTTGTGTCGTCGTCGATTCTGTACCTGGTGGTGCCCAACGTCGTCGTTCGCTGATCACTCATACCTGCTCCTCGGTTCCCTCGGTCGAATGTGAGGCGCTGGGTGCCCGGCATGACCACGCCGCCGGACCTCACTGTGGATACGTCGGTGATGTGCGGGTGGATGTCGGATCGGTGGCCGCGATTGACCCGTCCGCCCCGTCCGACCCGTGCGGTGCAGTAGTCGCTGCACGTACGCCCCCACGCCCCCACGCCCCCACGCCCCTTCGTGCCTTTCGGGCTGGCTGGTGCGCTGCTCGCGCGCGCCGCACTCGTCGTGACACCACGGCTGGCGTGTCGGGCCGGCATCAATGCTGGTTCGCACATGTGCGGTCGATATGCTCGCACGATACACACTACCCACACGACGATCAGAATCATGCAATGCTGAGCATCAAGCGAAACGACAGTGATGACCAATAGGTGCCGTCATCGACATTGGCTGGCATTCATCGCACTCCCGGCGTTTCGTTGTGCCGAGGCATCACACCGGTGCACCTGTGCAGATATCATGTGATCCGGCATTACGTCGCACGGTGCGTCAGCACAAAGCAACCAGGAGATCGTCAACGCGAATCAACCAGTGGTTGCATCTTTGACAGGTTTCATGTACGCTGGTTGTGGGTTCTCACAAGAACAAGAGAGGGCGGTTCATGCGCAACCTCGATGCCGTGCTGAACGATGCTGTTACAGCACACGATGTTCCTGACACACACACGACTGGTTCGATCCGGCGCGCGACGTCGCAGCGGTCATCATGACCCAATCGCTGCCGTTCGTCGAGCTGCGGTTCATGAACGTGTACGAGCGCTACGAGCGTGCCGTCTACGCTGGTGCATGAGCGCCACCGATGCCTGCCGGGCGCTGCACTGCCTGGCAGGCATCGTCGTGTGCGGCGCGATGCCGTCGATGACAGTCCCGGACGCGGTCGCGTCGCCACGAGGATCCGGGCTGCCCAGCGCCCGACGAGCACGTGCCGTCGGGCAGCATGTCGGTCGGTCCGTCATCCGGGCACCAAACCATGCCAGTCGCTTGTCGGCCCCTGGTTGGGATGCATGCCGCGGCGTTGCCATTCACCACGGTACGGCACGCCTGATCACGCACGGCGGCCGCAGCTCAGCACACCCAGTCATGGATCGTGCCCGGATCGCCCATCATGTGTCCATTGTTCGGCAGCCAGATCGATGTTCATCCGCCAGGATGGACCGGTCATTCCCGCAGCAGGAGCACCCATGCCGCGCAGCCCGTCACCCGGTCACTGGCTCGAGCGCCTCCTTCGCGTTGCCACGCGCATCGCGAGCATGTTCGAGCGCGCACTTCCCCATCCGCGACACACTCCCCCTGCCACTACGCGCCCCCCCACCCCGGTCGAGCCCACGCCAGCCCCCACCCCGGTCACACTGGACGATACGATCACGAGCCTCTTCGCACAGCGTGGCATCACCGTCGTGCGCGAGTTGCGTGGTGATGCGCGTGATCCGGGCAGTGATGATGATCAAGCCCGGATTGACCGCATGGTCTGGTTCATGGGTGAGCGGTTTGCCATGATTGAACCACTGCTCGTGGCAATCAAACACAACATCCAGGGGCGTACGTTGTCCATCAGCCTGACGTCATTTGAAACGCGTAAAGCCAGTGACATCTGCCAGATGGCGACATGGGCGCATACCTACAAAATGCTGACATCCTATCAGTATTCCAAAGAGACCCGAACCATCAGCGCGTGTGTCAGCAGTACTCCCACAATCATCAATTTTTTCAATGGACGATGGCTGGAACGGTATATCGTACAAAAAATCAAGCATACTGCCGAGCAATACGATCCACCGATCGATGTGTGTATCAAGACCAATCTGATCATCGAACTACCCGACCACACCCAACGAGAAATCGATATCCTCGTCGCGATACCACGCAGGATCTATCTCATCGAAGCCAAATCCGGCGCCATCGACGGCGATTCGGTGCAACGCTATGCCGAACTGGCACGCGCGCTCGGCATACGGCAGGGGCATGCGCTGATGGTACGAGCGCGCACCACGGTCGGCGTGAAGCACTCCCATGGCATTCATATGTACCCGATCGGCGAGTTCGAGCACACGCTGCGGCGCATGTTCGATGCAGCGGCGGCGCGTTGACGCCGCTGGATGCGGTGGAGCATCAGCGGGGCAGGGGAAAAGGGAGGGACCACAAATTGTTGTGTTTCACAGAAAAAGCTCTTTCCCAACGGATCCAAAGGGCGGGATTACCGG
>CAIQIY010000370.1 GCA_903871975.1 uncultured Chloroflexota bacterium
ACGCGCTGGGCGCCAACGGCACACCGGGCGAGAGCTACGTCGGCATGATGCGCCACAATACCGAGACGATCGTCGCCGCACTTGGGGGGTGAGCCTGTGTGGATGCCATATGGCGGGCGCCGCTATGCCGCGCCCGTCGCCGACGCGCCGGCGTTCAGCTTGCATGGCGTGACTGCCGCCTATCCAGGGGCAGCGGCGACCGTGTTGCGCGACATCACGCTCGACGTGCCGATCGGTGATCATGTTGCGCTGATCGGCCCCAACGGCTCAGGCAAATCATCGCTCCTGAAGGTCCTGGCTGGGCTGCTGCGACCGAGCGCCGGCACCGTGCACATTCACGGGCTGGGCGTCGGCGTGTGCCATCATCGGGTCGCGTATCTGTCGCAGCGCAATGCCATCGATTGGCGATTTCCGGTGACGGTGCGCGAGCTCGTGATGGCCGGGCGCTTCGTGCATCTGGGGTGGCTGCGGCGGCCCGGTGCCGCCGACGAGGCAGTCGTCGCGCGGGTGCTGGATCGGCTCGACCTGACATCGCTGGCTGCGCGGCAGATCGGCGAGCTCTCCGGCGGCCAGCAACAACGTGCGCTCCTCGGCCGTACACTGGTCCAGGAAGCCGATCTGCTGTTGCTCGACGAGCCATTCACCGCCATCGATGGCGAATCGCGCGACACGATCGAGTCGGTGTTGCAGGAACTGCACGATGCCGGCAAGACGATCGTGGTGGTGACCCACGACACCGATCGCATCGCCGGGGTGTTCGAGCGGGTCGTCGAGCTCCGCGATGGCCGCATCGTCGCCGACCATCCGGCCAGCCTGCATGCCGCCGAGGTGCTCTGGTGATCGACTGGCTCGTCGAACCATTCAGCTACGGATTCATGCGCAGCGGCCTGCTGGCGGCGACGCTGGTCAGCATCACCTGCGCCGCGATCGGCGTGTACGTCGTGCTGCGGCGCATGGCGTTCATCGGCGATGCGCTGGCGCATACGATGCTCCCCGGCGTCGTCATCGCCTATCTCAACCAGTCGAGCCTGTTCGTCGGCGCGATGATCGCCGGCGTACTCACCGCGATCGGCATCGGCTGGGTGTCACGGCGCGACGCGCTGCGCGAGGACACGGCGATCGGCGTGTTGTTCACCGCGATGTTCGCCAGTGGCATCCTGTTGATGAGCACGGTCCGATCGTTCCGCGACTTTTCGCACATCCTGTTCGGCAACATCCTGGGAGTGAGCGCCAGCGATCTGTTGCAGACTGCTGCGATCGGCATGCTGGTGCTCGTCGCGCTGCTGATCCTCCACAAAGAGCTCGGTCTGACTTCGTATGATCCGTCGTACGCGACGTCGATCGGCATCCGCAGCGAAGCGCTGCGCATGACGCTGCTGATCCTGCTGGCGCTGACGGTCGTCACGAGCATCCAGGTCGTCGGCGTGGTGCTGACGAGTGCCTTGCTGGTGACACCGGCTGCGGCGGCATCGCTGGTGACACAGCGGCTGTCGCATATGATGCTGCTGGCGATGCTGATCGCGATCGGCGCGTCGGTCGTCGGCCTGTATGCGTCGTACTATGCGGCGGTGGCCTCGGGGGCTGCGATCGTGCTGGCCTGCACCGCGTTCTTCGGCGTCGCCTGGCTGGTACGCACGCTGCGACGCTGACCGGCTCACCGCACCGTGATGCCGGCGCCGTCGACGACCCGCCCGATGATCCATGCCGGCTGCCCGGACGCCGCACTCCGCGCGACAAATTGTGCGGCGTCGACGTCGGCGAGTGACAGCAGCAATCCACCCGATGTCTGCGGATCGAACACCATCGTACGATGCGCCAACGTGAGTGCGGCGTGGCCGGTGATGCTGCCAGCCTGCTCGAGATAGGCTTGATTGCGCAGGACGCCCCCGGCGATGAAGCCCGCGGCCGCGCACTCGAGGGCTCCGGGCAACACCGGCAGCGCGGCAGCTTCGAGCTGCAATGCCACACCGCTGGCGCGCGCCAGCTCGGCAGCATGGCCGGCCAGCCCAAATCCGGTGATGTCGGTCGCTGCATGGACACCACACGCCCGCGCGAGCGCCGCCGC
>CAIQIY010000371.1 GCA_903871975.1 uncultured Chloroflexota bacterium
CCGTGGCCCAGCGGTGAACGACTGCCCCGATACTGGTGGAACAGTGCTCAAGGCTCGAGGAGGAACCTACTCGATGGATGCTGTCTATCATGTTGGTCCGGCCATCATCGCAGCTGTAACCGCGCTGATCATCAGCGCATATGCGTGGCATCGCTACCGCGTCGTGAGTATCATCACGCTGGTCTGGGCCGCAGCCGCCATCGTCATCGGGCAACGCCCCATGTACGCCGGGCTTCCTGGATGGCAGGATTCTGATTGGCTCGGCTTCATGGTCTTTGGCACGCTCGCATTTGCGCCGGCGTTCGTGTTGGTGGTTGCATTCTGGCGTCTGCCTCGATTCAGCGCGTTCGTTGAGCACATACCAACGTCGGCACTTGTCGCAACCCAGGTCTATCGCTTCGGAGGCATCGCTCTGATCGCAGCGTATGGCCGGGGGCAACTACCGATCGAAATCGGCCTGTTCACCGGAGTACTTGATGTCATCGTGGCAACCACTGCGATCATGCTGGCGATCCACGTGCGCGGCCGTGACGCTCATGCACCGTGGCTCGTGATTGCCTGGGCAACGCTGGGGATCCTCGATTTCGCCTGGGCGACACTGCTGATCACCGCATCGTTTCTCGGGATCGTCGCGCTGAACCCGGCACCAGTGATGATGGGAAACCCACCACTCCTGATCATCTCGCTGTTTGCGCTTCCATTGGGTCTATTCGTCAGCGTAGTGCTCATCGGCCGCATGCGCAGGCTTGTGCGTCCAGCGGTGTCTCGGTGATTGCACACCGACCGACATACTTCGGATGACAGGCGGCCGACGACTGTTGCACTGACCGCAGCAGTCGTCGCAATGTGCCTGGAGGGTGCTGTATCCAGTCGTCAGCCGAAACGCCGTCATTCGCCTGCTGCAGGACTGATGGGTGCAGTATACGTATACGAGCCGAGCCGCTGCCGTCGTTCGGCGATCGTCAGGCCGAGTGCCATGCCGGAGACACATTGTGCATATGCGATGGTGAACAGCACGCCCACGCCACACGCCAGCACACCCAGCGTTGCCACCATCCCAGCCAGCACCTGCGTCAACAGCAACGTAAACCACGGGCGAACGTCTGTGCGCAGCGTAGCGATGGCATCACCGATCTTGAGTGCCGCACCGATGCTGCCATGTTCGACGAGTCGTGCCAGACCGACGTTGACGACCAATCCCGTGACCACGGCGCCGATGAGCATGACGATGAGTGTGACGCCGGCGATCGCGAGCATCAGTATCCCGACCAAGCCGCTCTGCTCGTCACCGCCGGCAAACGCGAGTGGCAACAGTTGGACGCAACACATCAGGGTGAAGTAGATGATGATCAGCGGCAGGCTGTAGACCAGCACCACCAGATACCCCTTGAGGCCGCGCATCAGGAGTTCGCCGACATCCTCGCTCCCCCAGTCGGGAAGCTCTGTCGGCTCGCGCGTGGCCGCAGACTCGGCGATGCGCAGGAAATAGCCATAGAGTGCGACGGAACCGACGACCGGAATGAGACTGACCAGTGCACTGATGGCGATGCGCCCAGGCCACGAGGGATGACGGGTGACCGCCGCGAAAGGGGTGCTGATCTGCATGATACTCCTCACAGTGAAATGGGCAGTATGTGCCCCTGCACCAGTTCGACGTCTTCGCCCGTGTGGTGGGTTGCAGGATCATACGGGACAAGTGCGCATAACCCGTCGCTGAGGGCGGTCAGCTCACCCGTCGGTCGGTGTCGTTCAGCCGGCACGCGGAATGATACCGCCCACGCGTTGCTCGGCGATGACATACACGTGCGCGACGATCAGGTGGGCATAGAGGAGCGCCGAACTGGTCAGCCACAGCGCAACGAGCAACCCCGGCGCGACGCCGGGACCGTCAAGCGTCGCGATCCAGCCGCTCAGGCTCGCCAGCGCGACGAAAGGCCCGTAGGCCGGCAGTGATACGATGCGGGCGCGGAGGTACAGGCGCCATGCGTCACGGCGCAGCGCCTCGCGCAGCGGCGCCGAGCTGAGTGCCCGTTCGGGGCCGCTGTCATCGATGAAGATCAATCGTCCGAGTGGTGCGACGCCCAGCAGGAATACGACGAGCATCCATGCCGTAAGGATCGCGCCAAACACCGACGCAATCGTGTTGGCCTGCGCGCCATCGCCCGCGAGTACCAGCGCAAACGCGCCACAGAAGAACAGGATCAGCGCCACCAGCCACGGCATCAGCAGGTAGAGGACGTCGACCATCAGCGCGAACAGCCCGATCAGCGCCCGCGACGACCAGGCCACCCATGGGGGCATCGGCGTTGGGAAGCCACGGCGGGCGTTGTCCATTTGCTCGACGACCAGGCCGGCACCGAACACCCCGCCAACCAGGGTGAGTGACAACGCACCACCGATCAGGATCTTGCGCCACCAGTGCGGATCGGCATGCAGATAGCCAGCGGCGGTGCGTAGCATCTCACGGCTCACCGAGCAGCCTGCGGAACTCATCGAAGGCCGACGTGGCGATGAAGCCCCAGCCTTCGTCAGTGTTCAGATCGATGCGCCGGCTCCATTGGTGATGCCCGAGTGCGCC
>CAIQIY010000372.1 GCA_903871975.1 uncultured Chloroflexota bacterium
CGCGCCGACAGCAGCGCGCAGCGATCATGAGCGTCGACTGGGGTGAGTATCGCCGATATCGCCCGACGATGCAATGAAGCCCGTCTGAAAGAAATCTGAAGAACCTACGATGATGTGTCGTGGATGTGTGTCAGGCGTCACCGTTCACCACGATCGATCAGCAGCGCACAGATCGCAGTCAGGGCCAGCAGGATGCTGGCGAGTGCCAGCGCCTGGCCGTAGTTGGCCGCACCGGGCTGGCCGAGCAGCCGGCCGATCACCAGCGGAATCGTCGGGAAGTCGGGCTGGCCAAGCAGCAACGCCGCGCCATAGTCGCCGAGCGACACCGCCGCTGCGAGTGCGCCGGCGGCGATCAGCGGCCCACGCAGCAGTGGGAGCTCGACGCGCCACACGGTATGCCATGGCGTGGCGCCCAGGAGCAGCGCCGCTTCGCGCAGCCGTGGATCGAGGCTGCGCAGCGCCGGCGCGAGGCTGCGCAGTACCAGCGGAAACGCCAGCAGGGCGTGGGCTGCCGGGATCAGCCAGGGATCGCGCAGCCGCCCGAGTGGGCCGAAGATCAGCACAAACCCGAGGCCGAGGGTCACGGCGCTGACGCCGAGTGGCAGCATCAACACTGCTTCACGCCAGCCGCGCCGTGCCGCGCCGCGCAGGCTGTAAGCTGCCAGCACGCCGAGCGTCAGCGCGAGTGCGCTGGCGAGTATGGTGATCAGGAGTGAGTTGCCGATGGCCTGTGCCGGTGGCACGAAGAAGTATGAACCGCGCGGATTCTCGCCGAGCAACTGCCAGGCTGCCAGGCTGAGGCCGGTTGCGCCACGCTGGAGCGGCGCGAACGAGCGCAGTACCACCGCCAGCAACGGCAGGCTGAACCCCAGCACCAGCAGCCAGCCAGCCGCGACGGCCAGCCACGCGCGGCGGCGGCGCGGCGGCGGGGCTGGAGCCATGGTCGGCGGCGCCAACCGCACGGTGCGTGCGGTCAGCCGGGTGTAGGCGCTGGTGGCCAGCGTGGTCACGCCAAGCTGCATGAGCGCCAGCGTCGCCGCAACGTCGAGCCGGAGCAATTGTGCGGTCTGGCGCCAGATTTCGACTTCGAGGGTCGCCATGCGGGCGCCACCGAGGAATATGATCACGCCGAAGCTGCCGAAGGTGTAGATGAACACCAGCAGCGCCGCCGAGGCGATCGCCGGCCACAGCAATGGCAGCGTCACCCGCACGAAGACGCGCCACGGTGCGGCGCCCAGCAGTGCAGCGGCTTCGGCTGGCCGCGACCCGAGCGCGTGCCACGCGCCGCCGACGAGCTGGACGACGACGCCGTAGTTGTAGAACACGTGTGCCAGTAATACGGCGGCCAGCGATGGAATGAATGGTGGCCAGGTGCCGCCGAAGGCATGCCAGAGCCCGGCCAGCGGCCCGCGCGGCCCCAGGAGCGCCACGAAGCCGGCGGCGGTCACGACGGTGGGCATCACGAACGGCAGCAGCGCGAGCGCGCGCAGCACGCGCCGACCGGGGAAGCGGACATGCGTCAGCAGCCAGGCGAGCGGCAGCCCTGCTGCGAGTGCCAGGGCCGTCGACAGCACCGCCTGCCACAGGCTGAAGCCGAGCACCGCCACCAGATGTGGCCAGCCGTCGACCAGCGCGGTGCCGCGCCAACTCGCCCGCAGCACCGCCAGCAGCGGGGCGAGGCCACAGGCCACGACGAAGACGTACGGCAGCGCGCGCGCCAGCCGGCCGGCCTGTGCCACGCCAACGGGTTTCATGGGCTCACCGCGCGCCTGGGCACGCCGGTCAGCATCATCGCAACACCAGCGTGGTCCACTCGTCGATCCAGCGTTCGCGCTCGGCTTCGATGCGCTCGGGTGGCAGCTCGACGACCTGCGTCGGGCGTTCGGCGAATGCCGCGAAGACGTCGGGCAATGGTGCGTCTGGCGCTGCCGGCCAGACCCACATCTGCAACGGGATGTCGGCCTGGAATGTTGGCCCGAGCATGTAATCGACGAAGCGCTCGGCCAGCGCACGCCGCGGCGTGCCCGCCAGAATGCCGACGAACTCGATCTGCCGGAACGCCGGCACATCGAGGTTGGCGGTCGGCGGCTCGCTCAACGCACCTTCGCTGAAGTACACCTCGGCCGCCGGGCTGCTGCCGTACGACACCACGAGCGGCCGCGGCCCGGCACCGCTCGAGCCGCTGAACTGTGTGTAATAGGCATCCTCCCAGCCATCGGTCACCAGGACATCGTTTGCACGCAACGCACGCCAGTACTCGCGCCAACCGTCCTCGCCGAAGTGGGCGATGGTGGTGAGCAGAAACGCCAGGCCCGGCGACGATGTCGCCGGGTTCTGTACGATCAGCTGGCCGCGCCAGCGTGGCTCGGTCAGCTCCTCGAGCGTCGTCGGTGGTGTCAGCCCGGCAGCACGCAACGCTTCACGGTCGTAATTGATCATCACATAGCCGACATCGACCGGATGCAGGCGCCCGGTGGCATCGAGCCGCACGTCGGCAGGCAACGCCGCCGCCGCGGGCGAGTCGTAGGGTGCGAAGATGCCGGCCGCGAGCGCACGACTCATGAAGGTATTGTCGACACCGAAGAAGACGTCGGCCAGCGGGGCGTCCTTGCTCAGGATGGCGTTGTTCAGCGCCGAACCGGTGTCGCCCGCCGGCAGAATCTCGACTTGCGCGCCGGTCATGCGCTCGAACTCGGCGATGACGGCCTCGCTGACGCTGAAACTGTCGTGGGTCATGACGATCAGCCGCTCGCTGCCCGGCGTGGCCGTCGGCGCTGCCGCGTCTGGCGCTGCCGCACACCCCGCCAGCCATCCGGCGGCCAACAGTAGAGCCCACCATCGATTCATTCCCGTCATTGGTTGCTCCTTCGCGCGGTCGTGCGCCAGGGAGCGGCAAACGTGCGCGCCGACCCCCGTGAACCTGGTGGTCGGCGCATCTCGTCGAGGATGGGCGCTTCCCTACGCTGGTATGACCCAGGTCAGGTTCGAAGGGTCAGCGGCGGTGATTCGAGCCGCAGTCTCAGCCAGGTTCCCCCTGGCACCCCCAGCACACGAATTGTTGACGCGACAACCATACCATGCGGCGGCCCGGCTTGTCAAACCGCCCCGCGCCCGGGCACAGGGCTCACGTGCTGCCGCCTCGCAGCAGTCGCCGGCCACTTGACAGCCAGCCAGTGGAACCCGCATGATCGGGAATCCGTCGTAGCTACAGATATCCCCGGCCATGGGGCTGCTCGCTGCTGTCGGAACCATGCTGTGATGGAGGATCTCCCATGCGATGGTGGTACCGATCCGATTCGTGGCCACGCTGGTCCTCGCCCTTGTTGGTGGTCGTGCTGCTGGCGGGCATCGCCGCATGCACCACCGCGCCCGACGATGCCGCCGTCATGCAGACTGCCCCGACGCGCACGCCCACGCGTGTCGCGACGCGCACGCCGACCCGCATCCCGACGCGGACACCCACACCGGCGCCGATCGCCGGCATCGTGCA
>CAIQIY010000373.1 GCA_903871975.1 uncultured Chloroflexota bacterium
CAGCGCTGCCGACGGCAGTGTGAAGCCCAGAAAAGCGGCCAGTCCACCCGCCCTGCCTGCGCGCAGCGTTCCCAGCGCGATGCCCAGCTGGCTGCTGGCTGGCCCGGGGAGCGCCTGGCACAGCGCCACCAGATCGGCGAAGGTCGCATCATCGACCCAGCCACGGCGGCGCACCAGCTCGTCGCGGAAGTAGCCGAGGTGCGCGGTCGGTCCGCCGAACGATGTCAGGCCGAGGCGCAGGAACGTGACGAAGACCCGCCATGGCGTCGCGGGGTCGGCTGTAGTCGACATCGGATTGCTCCTGTTGTGCGGCTTCTGGTATGATGACGCAGGGCGCGGGTTCTGCGACGGGAGTGACACAATGCTCGATGGGTTGCGCCGCACGCTGGCTGGCGTGCTGTTCGCGGCCGGCCTCGCCGCCGGCATCTGGCTCGGCGCGCTGCTGGGGCGCGTCAACGTCGAGACCTGGCTGATGCTCATGGGCGCGCGGCGCCGAGTCCATCGCACACCCGCCGATCTGGATCTCGCCGCCAGCGACGTCGTGCTGCGCAGCGAAGACGGCGTGACCATTCGTGGCTGGTTCATCGCCACCACCGCCGCCACCGCACCGGCGGTGCTGATCGTCCATGGCTGGCCGTGGCATCGTGGCGGCAACCGGGCCGGCGAGCTGACGCTGCCGGACGCCGATGTGGATCTGCTGGCGCCGGCGGCGGCGCTGCAGCGGCACGGCATGCATGTCCTGCTGATCGATCTGCGCAACCATGGCACGAGCGAGGCGGCACCGCCGGTGACCTTCGGCCTGCGCGAATCGCGCGATGTGCTGGCGGCCGTGGGCTGGCTGGCCCAGCAGCCGGGCGTCGACGCGCAGCGCATCGGCGTGCTCGGCTACTCGATGGGGGCCAACGCAGCACTGTACGCCGCGGCCGCCAGCCAGCAGATCCACGCCGTCGTGGCCGTCCAGCCCGTCGAGCCGGCGTTGTTCCTGCAGCGCTACGGCCGCGAGCAATACGGCGCTGTGGGGCCGTTGCTCGCACGCATCGCCGGCCAGCTGCCGCGGCTGTTCGGCGGCCCGGAGCTCGGCCGGATCCGGTTGCTGCCGCAGGTGCGCCAGATCCGGCACGCCCGCGTGCGCTATGTCCAGGGCGACCGCGATCCGTGGGGCGAGCATCAGGCGGTCGCCGAGCTCGAGCGTGCCACGCCACAGTCGGCCGGGCTGATCACCGTCGCCGCCAGCGACCGCTACGCCGGGTATCAGTACCCGGCGCAGCACCCCGAGGTGATCGGCGAGCTGCTCGGGCGTTGACGCGACGCCCTTCCCCGGCACGGCTCAGCGCACCGCTTCGCCGAGGTAGATCGGCTCAAGCGTCGCGCGGTCATCGGCTTCGCCGCGCTGGTACCGCAGCCACGCCAGCTCGGCCGTCGCCGCGGCACGCCGCAGCTGTCCGAGCGGGCCAGGGTAGCGCGGCGCCAATCCGGGCCGTGTCGCCAGCACCGCCCGCACCGCGTCGTCGCAATCGCCCAGCACCCAGCGCACGCCGGTACACCCGACACCCAGCTCAGCGAGGGTCACGTTGCGCGGCGGCGCGTCATCCTCGGCCACGCCGAAGCGGTCGCGGCCGAGCCGCACCAGCGCCAGCGTCGCGCCGTGGTCGCGCCACGGCTGCCGCAACGCAGCCAGCGTCGACACCCCGAGCAGCGGGATATCCAGCGCCAGCGCCAGGCCCTTGGCGGTCGCCAGGCCGACGCGCAGGCCGCTCCAGCTGCCGGGGCCGAGGGCGACGGCGACGGCGGTGAGGTCGGCTGGGCGACAGCGCACGTGCTCGCACAGCAAGGCCAGCTGCGGCAGCAACTGCGCACCATGCTCGCGGCCCGCATCCCACATCACCTCGGCGCGGACGGTGCCGTCGAACAGGGCCAGCCCGCTCACCGTGGTGGCGGTATCGATCGCCAACAGCATGTCAGCACCCCACAGCCGCCAGGGCGGCGACGATCTGCCGCGCGCGTGGCCCGGTGCCCCCCAGCGTGAACGCCCGCTCGGCCGGGCCCAGCCAGGCACACACGATGCTGAGATGCTCGGCCGGCAGTCGCTCGCCGGCGCGCTCGGGCCACTCGATCAGGCAGACGCCGTCGCCGTCGAGCAGCTCCTCGAGGCCGATTCCCGCCAGCTCCGCCGGATCATCGAGGCGGTACAGGTCGGCGTGATGGATCGGCAGCCGGCCGTGGTAGTGCTGGATCACCACGAATGTCGGGCTGGTGACTGCCTCGGACGCCCCGAGGCCGGCCGCGATCCCCGCTGCCAGCTGCGTCTTGCCGGTGCCGAGCTCGCCCTGCAGCGCCACGATGTCGCCGCACACCAGCAGTGCGCCGAGCCGCGCGCCGAACGCCAGCGTCGCCGCGGGCGAGTCGCATACGATGGTCATCGGCAGCACGCGCTCACCCACCATCCGGCTCACGCTCGGGTGCCGTGGACGCCGCTGATGGCAGGCTCTCGACCAGCTCGATGGCGATGCCGCGCAGCTCGTTCAGCGTGCGGAATGCGGCTGGGCTGAACGCACCACCGTAGGCGATCAGGTAGGCGCGCCGCGCCCGGCGCAACCGCACCAGCTCGGCCATATCCAGCACATCCGAGGCGCCGACGAGCGGCCGAGCCTGGTAGAGTGCGATGATCAGTTCGTTCTGTGGCGTGAGAAGACTCGCCAACCAGCGATTGGCGCGCAATTGCTCGACGGATACAACCTGATAGCCCGCCTGCTGGGCGAGCACGCTGAGTTCGCGTGCCGATAGTTGGGACACCCGGACGCCTCTCTTCAACGGTGCTGTGGCGTCGCCAGTACCGACACCGCTAGCAAAGTATAGCACAGTGGGGTGCGCGGGCCGGTCGCGTGCGACGTCGAATGGCTGCCTGACGGGCGATGGCCCCGTGGAGTGCTGCACACGGGTTGTTGGTGATGCCGAAAGGAACCAGCGCACCATGAATGCCAGCGGAGCCAGGCTGCTCGCCCTGCCGCAACACGCGCAGCGCTCGCCAGCACGAGCTGCCCGGCGGCTTCGCCCAGAGCCCCTCAGGCTGAATCCGGGTTCGGGCAGGGCACGACACGTGGGACGAGGGCGTGGGCCGCCCGCCTGGCGCCCATGGCGCCGCGCCTGACCATGCAGCGCATCAGTTGGTCACAGACCGTGCGCGGCCTGGCATGCACGCCGGCATCGGTCACGCAACGCCACCGACAGGGCCTGACGGCGATCTGCGTCGTTGTCCATCATCGAACATGCCGTATATGGGCCGATTCGTCGTGATTCCCCACTGATACCTCGCATCCCATGCGATGAACTCGTGTAGGATGAACCAGTGAGCATTCGCCGCCACTCCGGCAATCCACTGCGGCGGCATGCTGCGTTCGGCCGCGTTCACCGCCTCATGGTGCAAACCCAACAACAGAGGTGCGCTGATGTCCGATGAGACCGACGATCAGACCCTGCAGCAGCTGCGCGAGCTGCTCGCGCGCCGTCAGGACTCCCGCACGCGCTCGCGACTCGTAGCTGCCCTCGCGCAGCACATGACCCGCCTGCAGGCTGCGGGGCGCCACGTCGCAGCCATTGCCATCGCCCGCGAACGCGTCGAGCTTCTGCGGGTCGCGGTGCGACAATCGCGGGCTTCGCCAGGCAAGCGCCGCGAGCCGCTGTTGGATGCCCTGCTGGACCTGGCGCGCCTACTCGGCGATCTGTCCGACGTCCTCGATGCCGAGCTGCTCCCAGCGCTCCTGCACGTCACCTTGGCACACCGCTGGGGTACCAGTTTCGGTGTGGCCTACGACCGGATCGAAGAGGCCTATGCGGTGTATCGCGAGTGCGCCACCATCATCTTCGAAACCGCCGACGATCGTGTGACCTTGCATGACGCGAACGCACGCATGTCCAGGCAGCGCGTGTTCCGGCCATACGCTGTACTGCATCCGCACATGCCCGAGATTCTGATGAACCTCGCTCGCTATGCCCGGCTGGTCGGTACGTGGGAACAGGCGAACGGATACCTCGAGCTCATCATCG
>CAIQIY010000374.1 GCA_903871975.1 uncultured Chloroflexota bacterium
GCGGCAGTCGCCGGTTGGCGCCGCACGCCGGCACCACGGCGTGGCGAGATCGTGACCCGTGCCGCGCGCCTGCTGGCCGAGCGCAAGGAAGCGATTGCGCGCACGTTGGTACGTGAAGAGGGCAAGATTCTCAGCGAAGCGCTCGGTGAGGTCCAGCGCAGCATCAACATCGCCGAGTTTGCGGGTGCACATGGGCGGCGCCTCACCGGCCAGACGATCCCGCTCGAACTCCCGGACAATCTCGGCTATACCATCAAACAGCCGCTGGGTGTGGTATCGCTGATCACACCGTGGAACTTCCCCGCCGCCATCCCGGTATGGAAGATCGCACCGGCGCTGGTATCGGGCAATACCGTCGTCTTCAAGCCGGCGACGATCACGCCGGCCACGGCGGCACTGGTGGTCGAGTGCTTCATCGAGGCCGGCGTGCCACCTGGCGTGCTGAACATGATCTACGGCAGCGGCAACGAGATCGGTGATGTTCTGATCGATCATCCGGCTGTGCGGGCTGTCTCGTTCACCGGTTCGACCGAAATCGGTCTCGATGTCTATCGGCGTGCCGCGGCACGCGGCATTCGTGCCCAGTGCGAAATGGGCGGCAAGAACCCGGTGATCGTCATGGAGGACGCCGACCTCGATCTGGCGGTCGCTGGTGTCTTCGCCGGCGCGTTTGGCTCGACTGGCCAGCGCTGCACGGCGACGAGTCGCGTCATCCTGCTGCATCCGGTGGCGGACGCATTCCTCGAGCGCATCGTGACGCTGGCCCGCGCCATGCGCCTCGGCAATGGCCTGCAGCCGGGTGTCGACATGGGCCCGTGCGTCGATGCCGCCCAGATGCACAAGGTACTCGACTACGTGGCGGTAGCGCGCGCCGAGGGTGCCGAGCTGCTGTGCGGTGGTACGCGTGCCGACACCGGTGATCTGGCGCGCGGTTGTTTCGTCGAGCCGACGATCTTCGACCGCGCCCGGCCCGAGATGCGCATCTCGTGTGAAGAAGTCTTTGGGCCGGTGCTCGCTGCCATTCGTGTCGAGAGCTTTGCCGAAGCGATCGCTGCGGCGAACACCTCGGAGTTTGGCCTGACATCGAGCATCTACACGCGCGATGTGTCCAACGTGTTCCGGTACATCGATGAAATCGAGACCGGCATCACCCATGTCAATTCGCCGACGCTCGGCGGCGAGGCGCAGATGCCGTTTGGTGGCATGAAGGCCACCGGTGTCGGGCCACGCGAGCAGGGCACCGAGGTGTTCGATTTCTATACCGAGACGAAGGCAGTCTACATCGACTACACCGGGATGCGTCGCGAGGGGAAGCTGTACTGACCGCCGACGAGGAGCATGATGGCAGAACGAATGCAGGCGGTGGTCTGTCGTGGCCCGCGCGACTACCGGCTCGAGGAATGGGACGTGCCGGCGATCGGGCCGGGCGAGGTGCTGGTGCGCGTGCGCTCGGTAGGGATCTGTGCCAGTGACCTGAAGTGCTATCTGGGTGCGCCGCTGTTCTGGGGGGATGCGCGACGCATCGGCTATTGCCAGCCACCGGTCATCCCGGGTCATGAGTTCGTCGGCGAGGTCGTCGCACTCGGCGAGGGGGCTGCCGAGGAGTACGGCCTGGCCATTGGCGATCTGGCAGTGTCGGAGCAGATCGTGCCGTGCTGGCAGTGTCGCTTTTGTCGGCGTGGCCAGTATTGGATGTGCATGGTCCACGACATCTATGGCTTCCGCCAGCGTACCTTCGGCGCGATGGCAGAGTATCTGCGGTTTCCGCGCGGGGCACTCAACCATCGCGTACCGACCGGAATCGCGCCGCACCACGCCGCCTTCATCGAGCCGCTGGCGTGCTCCATCCATGCCGTGCAGCGTGGCGAGATCGAGTTCGGCGACGTGGTCGTCATCGCCGGTGCCGGGCCGCTCGGCCTGGGGATGATCGCCGCCGCACGCCTGAAACACCCCGGTTGCCTGATCGCCATCGATCTCGAAGACGACCGTCTGGCGTTGGCACGGGCCTGTGGCGCCGACGTCGTGCTCAATCCCCGCCATGAGGACGTGGTCGCTACGGTGCAGCACATGACCGAAGGCTATGGCTGTGATGTCTACATCGAGGCGACCGGTCATCCGGCAGCGGTGGAACAGGGCCTGGCGATGATTCGCAAACTCGGCACGTTCGTCGAGTTCAGCGTGATGCGTGAGCCAGTGACCGTCGACTGGACGATCATCGGCGATACCAAGGAGCTGAACATCCATGGTTCACACCTTGGCCCGTACTGCTATCCGATCGCCATCGAGATGATTGCCGCCGGGCGGCTGCCGCTCGATCGCATCGTCACCCATCAGCTGCCATTGCACGACTATCAGGCCGGCATCGACCTGGTCGCCGCGGGCGATCGGTCGGTCAAGGTGACCCTGACGCCATGAGGAGGTGTGCATGCGCGCCGTCGTCTTCCCCGCACCGGGCCAGGTCGAGGTTCGTCAGGTGCCCGATCCAACGCCCGGCTCATCCGATGTCGTGATCCGGGTATCCCGCTGTGGCATCTGCGGCACCGATCTGCACATCTTCCGCGACGAGTATGCCTCGCGGTTTCCCCTGATCCCCGGGCACGAGTGTGTCGGAACGGTGGTGGCGTGCGGCGGTGATGTCTCCGACCTGCGGGTCGGGCAGCGGGTTGCCGTCGATCCGAACATTGCGTGCGGTGCCTGTTCGTTCTGTCGTGAGCGCCGCTTCAATCAGTGCCAACGCTGGCGTGTGCTGGGCGTCACCGAGGCCGGCGCGTTCGCCGAGTACCTCGTCGCACCGGCGCGGGTCTGCTTTCCGGTGCCCGATGCCATCGATGATGCTGCAGCGGCGTGGATCGAGCCGCTGGCATGCGTTGCGCATGCCATGGCGCGCCTGCCGGTCGCGACGACGGCGCGTGCTCTGGTGTTCGGTGCTGGCCCGATCGGCCTGCTGCTGGCCCAGGCGTTGCGGTTGCGCGGCGCGCTCGACGTGACGATCGTCGAGCGTCGCGCCAACCGGCTGGCGCTCGCCCGCCGCCTCGGGCTGGGCGCTGTCGTGGCAGCCGACGACGATCTGGCCGCGCGGCTGCGCGACCAGGCGCCCGAGGGGTTTGCCATCGTCGCCGACGCGACCGGCGTGCCGGCGGTGATCGAGCATGCGCTGGCATATGTGCGGCCGGCCGGGCACTACCTGCAGTTCGGCGTCGCACCGCGCGATGCGCTGGTACGCTGGAATCCCTACGACATCTTTCGCCGCGAGATCAGCATCATCGGCAGCTTTGCGCTGAACGTCACCGTGCCGCCGGCGATCGCCTGGCTCGAGCGTGGCCTGATCCAGACTGCCGCGCTCACCAGCCATACCGTCGACCTCGATGGGTTTGCTACTGCGCTGGAAGCCTTCGCTGCCGGCGAGACGCTGAAAGTTCACGTGCAACCGTGATCTGACGAGAGGAGCGCATGATGGAACGCGTCTGTTTCTTGCTCAAGGTTCGGCCCGAATGCCTCGACGTCTACCGGCAGCGCCACGCCGCGGTCTGGCCCGAGATGCTCGCGGCATTGCACGAGACGGGCTGGCACAATTACTCGCTGTTTCTGCGCGACGATGGCCTGCTGGTGGGCTATTTCGAGACCCCCGACCTGGCGGCGGCGCTGGCAGGCATGGCCGCGCGCGACGTGAACGCGCGCTGGCAAGCCGAGATGGCGCCGTATTTCGAGGATCTCAATGGTCGCCGTCCCGATGAGGGCTTCCTGCGCCTCGAACAGGTCTTCTTTCTGGCATGAAAGGACGCGACGATGAGCGACTCACCGGCAGCCTTCGAACTTCTGGCGGCGGACCTGGCGGCACAGGGTACCGATGTCGCGGCGGTGCTGGCGGCATTGCAGCAGCAACAGATCGAGACGCCGAGTTGGGGCTATGCCAACAGCGGTACGCGCTTCAAGGCGTTCGCCTGGCCGGGTGCGGCGACGACCACCGCACAGAAGCTTGACGATGCGGCGATGGTGCACCGCATGACCGGTATCGCACCCTCGGTGGCGATCCATATCCCGTGGGACCGGCCGGCCGACGGCGATTATGCTGCCATGTGCCAGTATGCCGGCGAGCGCGGCATCCGCATCGGCGCCGTCAACCCCAATGTCTTCCAGGATGCACAGTATCGCCTCGGTTCGCTCGGTAGCCCCGACAGCGGCGCCCGCGAGGCGGCGATCGAGCACCTGGTCGAATGCTGTCAGATCATGCGGCTGGTCGGCAGCGACGCCCTGAGCCTGTGGTTCGCCGATGGCACCAACTATGCCGGGCAGGATTCGCTGCGTGCGCGCAAGCAGCGGTTCGAACATGGGCTGGCGGCGACGTACCGTCATCTGCCGCCCGGGGCGCGCATGCTGATCGAGTACAAGTTCTTCGAGCCGGCGTTCTACAGCACCGACATTCCGGATTGGGGGACTGCCTATGCCTGGTGCCTCAAGCTTGGGCCGCAGGCGCAGGTACTCGTCGATCTGGGGCACCACGCCCAGGGGGTGAACATCGAGCAGATCGTGGGCTTTCTGCTCGATGAGGGGCGCCTGGGTGGCTTCCATTTCAACAATCGCAAGTACGCCGACGACGATCTCATCGTCGGCAGCAGCAATCCGTGGGAGTTGTTCCTGATCTATCACGAGCTGACGTCGGCCGAACTGGGCGCCGATGAGCCGGCGCGCAGCACCGCACGCCAGGTTGCCTACATGCTCGACCAGAGCCACAACATCGAGGGCAAGCTGGCGCCGATGATCTATTCCGTGCTGAATTGTCAGGAGGCATATGCCCGGGCGCTGTGTGTGCCGCACGCCAGGCTGGCCCAGCATCAGGCCGAAGGCGACGTCCTCGGTGCGCATGCGGTGTTGAGCGATGCCTTCCGCCGCGACGTGCGCCCGCTGTTGCGCGTGGTGCGCGAGCGGCTGGGCGTGCCAACCGACCCGTTGGCTGCGCTCCGTGCCAGCGGCTACGAGGCACGCATCGCCGCCGAGCGCGGCGTGCATGCCACGGCAGGCGGCTTTCAGTGATGGGTGCGGCCGTCGCATCGCGTTCGGGTGTTGGCCCGCCGTGCCGCGCGCACCCCTACGCTGCAGCATCGATGGATCGATCCCACCCGTACGACCACCGGGCATCGCCCGGTGGTCGTCGCGGAGATCAGAGTGCCGCCGCGATGTGTTCGGCCGTCAGCCCGTAGTGTCGATAGATCTCCTGGTACGGTGCCGACGCGCCGAACGTATCGACCGCGATGATCGTACCGGCATCGCCGACCCAGCGTTGCCAGCCCATGCTCACGCCCGCCTCGATCGCGACACGCCGCGTGCACTGTGGCGGCAGGACGGTATCGCGGTACGCCGGTGGCTGCGCCGCGAACAGCTCCCAGCTTGGCATGCTCACCACTCGCGCAGCCACGCCGCGTGACGCCAGCAACGACTGCGCTGCCAGCGCCAGTGCCACCTCGGAGCCGGTCGCGATCAACACCGCATCAGGCGCGCCACCGTCGGCCTCGCGCAGCACATACGCGCCACGGCGCACGCCATCGGCCGCTCCATGGGTCGTGCGATCCACCACGGGCAACTTCTGGCGACTGAGGATCAGCGCCGTCGGGCCGTCGCGGCGCTCGAGTGCCACCTGCCATGCCACCACCGCCTCGTTGGCATCGGCCGGGCGGATCACCGTGAGATTGGGCATCGCGCGCAGCGAGGCGATCTGCTCGACAGGCTGGTGCGTCGGGCCATCCTCACCCAGGCCGATACTATCGTGGGTGAACACATACACCACCGGGTGACGCGACAGCGCCGCCAGGCGGATTGCGCCGCGCATGTAATCCGCAAACGTGAGGAAGGTGCCGCCGTAGGCAATCACCCCGCCATGCGCCGCCATACCGTTGAGCGCCGCGCCCATCGCATGTTCGCGGACACCAAACCACACGACCGAGCCGGCATGATGGTCTGCCTGGAAGCTCCCCTCGGCGACTGCCGGCGTCTTGGTACTCTCCGACAGATCAGCCGAACCACCGATCAGACCGGGGACGCGCTGCACCAGCAGCTCGAGCGTCTTGCCCGCCGCATCGCGCGTTGCCTGCTCGCCACCCGCCGGCACGTAGGATGGCAGGCCGTCGGCCCAACCAGCCGGCAGCTCGCCCGCCAGCGCAGCGCGCAGCTGTGCCGCCTCGGCCGGATACGCCACAGCGTAGGCATCCATGCGTGCGCGCCAAGCCTGATGGTCAGCCGCCCCACGCGCTGCCGCGCGCCGCGCCGGCTCGAGCGCTGCTTCGGGCACGACAAACGTCGCATCGGGGTCGAAGCCCAATGCCAGCTTGGTCGCGCGTACGCCATCGGCACCCAGCGGTGAGCCATGAACCTTGCTGCTTCCGGCGCGTGGGCTCCCGAAGCCGATTACCGTACGTACCGAGATCAGCGACGGGCGTTCGGTGTCGGCGCGCGCCGCCTCGATCGCTGCCTCAATCGCCGCCACATCGTTGCCATCGGTCACGCGCAGCGTCTGCCAGCCATACGCGGCGAAACGGGCCAGCACATCCTCGGTGAACGCCAAGCGCGTCGGTCCATCGAGCGAGATGTCGTTGTCGTCATACAGGTAGATCAGGCGCCCCAGCTTCAGGTGGCCAGCCAGCGATGCCGCCTCGGCTGCTACGCCTTCCATCAGATCGCCATCGCTCACCAGTGCGTAGGTAAAGTGCTCGAACAGGCGAAACCCGGGACGGTTGAAGCGTGCCGCGAGGTGTGCTTCGGCGATCGCCATGCCGACGCCGTTGCCGAATCCCTGGCCCAGCGGCCCGGTACTCACCTCGACGCCCGGCGTCATGTGGCACTCGGGATGGCCCGGTGTGCGCGAGCCCCATTGCCGGAAGCGCTTCAGCTCAGCGAGTGGCACATCATAGCCGAAGCAATGCAACAGCGCATACAGCAGCATCGAGCCATGCCCCGCCGACAGGATGAACCGGTCGCGGTCGGGCCAGTCGGGCGCCGTCGGGTCGAAGCGCAGGAAGCGCGACCACAGCGTGTAGGCCATCGGCGCCGCGCCGAGCGGCAGCCCGGGATGGCCGGAATTGGCTGCCTGCACCCCATCGATCGACAAGACGCGCAACGTGTTGATCGCCAGCGTGTCGTGCTCCGTCACAGAAGACACCATGCGTGTATTCCCTTCTCATCCTCTCATCATCGGCCTGGCGAGCTGCTACTGACGCGCCTTCCAGTCGGCCAGGAAGCGTTCGATGCCACTGTCGGTCAATGGGTGCTTCATGCTCTGCCTGATCACCCCGAACGGACACGTGGCGATGTCGGCTCCGGCCAGTGCCGACTCGATGATGTGACGCGGATGGCGAATCGACGCCGACAGCACCAGGGTCTTGAGGTGATGGAGCCGATAGATCTGGACAATTTCGCGGATCAGGCTCATGCCATCGATGCCGGTATCGTCGACCCGGCCGACGAACGGGCTGATGATGAACGCACCGGCGCGCGCCGCAAACAATGCCTGGGTCGCGTTGAAGCACAGGGTGACGTTGGTGCGAATGCCCTCGGCGGCGAGGCGGGCGACAGCCTGCAGACCGGCCGGTGTGCTCGGTACCTTCACGATCACGTTTGGGTGCCACTGGGCGTACTCGCGCCCTTCGGCGACCATGCCGTCGGCATCGAGCGCGATCGTCTCGGCACTGATCGGCCCATCGACCAGGCTGGCAATCTCGGTGATGATGCCGCGGAAATCGCCGCCCTTCTCCTTCGCGATCAGGCTGGGATTGGTGGTCACCCCGCTGAGGATGCCCCAGCTCGCTGCCTCGCGAATCTCGTTCAGGTTGGCGGTATCCAGATAGATCTGCATTCGAGGATGCTCCTCTCGCTGACTTCATGCGCACCGTGCGGGCGCCCGGCGCCGCCGGCGATTATAGCACGCAGTGGCCGGGCGTGTCCGCACATCGGTTGTGCCCGCCCGTGACGCACGGAGAGCGACATCCAGCGCCGATCCGGTGCATCGTGGTGACGCATGGCAGCGGCAATCCACCACGGATGACGCACGGATTGCGCACGGATGCCGCACAAGTCATTGCCGTTGCGCACCGACTTCTGGTATACTACCTTCATACCGCAGGCCGTCTGCGGCTGCTGCGGTGTTCGCCCGCGCAGCACCGCCGAGGAGCGCCGCTCCCGAGAAGAGAACGACAGTATGGTGGACAATCGCTGGCTCAAGAACAGTTTCGTGTACCTCATCATTCTGGTGGCTGCGCTCGCCCTCTTCTTCAACTACTTCAACAACGCGCAGAGCCAGGCTGACGACCAGGGCATCATCAAGGTGATCGCCGACGCCCGTGCCGGCAACGTCAGCCTGATCGAGGCGCAGTCGGGCAGCAATGACATCATCGTGACCTACAACGATGGCAGCAAGGTGCGTTCGCGCCTCGAGTCGAGCGACACCATCACGTCGTTGCTGGTCGATGCCGGTGTCGACCTGAGCAAGGTTGATGTCCAGGTCCAGGCAGCACCGGCCTGGGGTGGGCTGCTCAACGTCTTCACCATCCTGCTGCCCGTCCTGCTGATGATCGGCTTCTTCGTCTTCTTCATGCGACAGGCGCAAGGTTCGAACAACCAGGCGATGTCGTTCGGCAAGAGCCGGGCGCGCATGTTTTCGGGCGACAAGCCGACGATCACCTTCGCTGATGTCGCCGGGCAGGAAGAGGCCAAGCAGGATCTCACCGAAGTCGTCGAGTTCCTCAAGTTCCCCGACAAATTTGCTGCGCTGGGCGCGCGCATCCCACGTGGCGTGCTGATGGTCGGCCCACCCGGAACCGGCAAGACGCTGCTGTCGCGTGCAGTCGCCGGCGAGGCGGGTGTGCCATTCTTCTCGATCTCCGGCTCCGAGTTCGTCGAGATGTTCGTCGGCGTCGGCGCGAGCCGCGTACGCGATCTCTTCGACCAGGCGAAGCGCAACGCACCCTGCATCGTGTTCATCGACGAGATCGATGCAGTCGGGCGTCAGCGTGGTGCTGGCCTTGGTGGCTCGCACGACGAGCGCGAGCAGACGCTGAACCAGATCCTGGTCGAGATGGATGGCTTCGACACCAACACCAATGTCATCGTCATCGCTGCGACCAACCGCCCCGACGTGCTCGATCCGGCGCTGATCCGCCCCGGCCGATTCGATCGCCAGGTTGTGCTCGATGCGCCCGATGTCAAGGGCCGCATCGAGGTGCTCAAGGTGCATACCAAGGGCAAGCCGCTGGCCGACGACATCCAGTTCGACGTGATCGCGCGCCAGACACCCGGCTTCTCGGGTGCTGATCTCGCGAATGCGGTCAACGAGGCGGCTATCCTGGCGGCGCGGCGCTCGAAGAAGCGCATCGGCATGGCCGAGTTGCAGGATGCCATCGAGCGCGTTGCACTCGGCGGCCCCGAGCGGCGCAGCCGGGTGATGTCGGATCGCGAGAAGCTGATCACCGCGTACCACGAGGCCGGTCACGCCGTCACTGGCGCTGGCATGCCCCGTGCCGATCGGGTCCAGAAGGTGACGATCATCCCGCGCGGCCGCGCCGGTGGGTACACCTTGTTCCTGCCCGAGGAAGATCGCAGCTACATGAGTCGGGCGCACTTCGAGGCGCAGCTCGTGGCGTTGTTGGGTGGTCGCATCGCCGAAGAGCTGATCTTCGGCCCGGTCGAGATCACCACCGGCGCATCGGGCGACATTCAGCAGGTGACGCGGATCGCCCGCGCGATGGTGACGCGCTACGGTATGAGCGAGAAGCTCGGGCTGATCGCCTTCGGCGAGAAGGAAGAGCTGATCTTCCTCGGCCGCGAGATCAGCGAACAGCGCAACTATGGCGATGAGGTCGCGCGCGAGATCGATGCCGAAGTGCATCGCATCGTCTCGTTGGCCTATGGCCGGGCGCGGCATCTGCTCGTCGAGAACCGCGCGGTGCTCGACGACATGGCGAATGCGTTGATCGAGTTCGAGAGCCTCGATGGCGAGCGGCTGCGCGCGCTGCTCGATCGGGTCGGCAAACTCACGCCCGATGCCGGTACGCAGCCGGGCGGTGCTGCCAGTCTCTCGGATGTCGCTCGCGATGCTTCCGCCTGAGGATCAGTGGCGTCGGCAGGGCTCGCAGCGGGTGCGGCGGGCCTCGTCGGCGCCGTGCTGCACAAGGAGATACCGATGTCGGGCCACTCGAAATGGCATTCGATCCGACGCACCAAGGGGGTCATCGATCAGCGTCGCGGCCAGTTGTTCAC
>CAIQIY010000375.1 GCA_903871975.1 uncultured Chloroflexota bacterium
GCGAGCCACCCTCGCGCGTGATCGCAGCGCACCGCGACGTGCGCGACATCGTGCGGCGGGCGCCGCAGATCCTGCGCGACAATCGCGATTATCGGTTGTTCATCGCCGCACGCATCCTGGTGCGCTCCGGGCAGCTCGCTGAGCCGTTCTACATCATCTACGCCACCGAGGTGCTCGGGCTATCGCCTGGCGTGGCGGGCATTCTGGTCGCCACCTGGGCGCTCGCGGCAGCGCTGTCGAATGTCGTCTGGGGGCGCATCGCCGACCGTCACGGCAATCGGCGGCTGCTGTTGCTGGCTGGCAGCATGATGATGTTGGCGCCGGTGCTGATGGTGCTGATCACGCTGGTGGCACACCCCGGCATGCCACCGATGCTGTTGACGGCGGCACTGGCCCTGGTGTCGCTGTGCGGCGGTGCCGGCAACGACGGCGTGATGATCGCGGCGATGACGTACCTGATCGAGGTATCGCCCGAGGCCGAGCGCGCGACCTACCTCGGAGTCGCCAATACCATGCTGGGGGTCGGCGCGTTCCTGCCGTTGCTGGGGAGCGGCATGATCATCACGTTTGGCTATCAGGCGACATTCGGCATCGGCGCGATCCTCGCAGTCGCCGCAGTCGGCGTGCTGACGCGGCTGCGTGAACCGCGCCAGGTGAGTGGAGGCAACCGATGATCTGGCCATTGCTGTTGACTCCGGCGGCACTCCTTGCGGCACCGGTGCTGCTCACGCCGCTGCGCGAGCGGCTGACACCACGCGAGCTGGCACCCGCCGGTCGATTCGTGACGATCGATGGGCACGAGATCCATTTCAGCGATACTGGCCCGGACACCGCGCCGGCGGTGATGCTGGTGCATGGGTTCGCCGCATCGACCTTCACGTGGCGTGCGCAGATCGCCGCGCTGTGCGCCGCCGGCTACCGCGCCATCGCGGTGGACCTGCTGGGCTATGGTGCTTCGGCGCGGCCGGCGTCGGCGGTATATGCGACCGACCAGCAGGCCAGAGTGGTGCTGGGGGTCGCCGATGCGCTGGCAGTACCGCAGTTCGCGCTGGTCGGGTACTCGTTCGGCGGCCGGGTAGCGTTGCAGCTGGCACTGCTGGCCCCCGAGCGCGTGACGGCGCTGGTGGCGATCTGCCCGGAAGCGCTGGCACTGACGCGGCCGCCGATCGGGGCGCTGACGGCATTGCCACTGGTCGGGCAAGCGCTGTCGTTCTATCTGCTGGCGCCCGGGCTGGTGAGCACCGGGCTGCGGGCCCTCAGCGTGCGCCACGAATGGCTCACCGCCGAAGCCGCGGCCGGCTATGCCGCCCCGCTGACCGTCCGCGGCACGGCGATGGCGCAAGTCTGGCAGGCACGCTCGCCCAAGGATGGCAGCGTGCCGGTGCCGACGGCGCTGGAGCAGATCACCTGCCCGACGCTGCTGCTATGGGGCGACCGCGACACGGTCTTTCCGGTCGATGATGGCCGGCAGCTCGCGCAACGCATGCCCGCAGCGCGCCTCGAGGTGTTCCACGATGTCGGCCACCTGCCACACGAGGAGTGTGCCGACGCGGTGTCGACAGCGCTGCTGACATGGCTGGCCACGCTGCGGTGACACCCCATCACTCGGCGTCGGTACAACGACGGGCGTCCTCGATGATGCGGCTGATCGTGTCATCGCGACTGACCTGCTCGAGCAGGAACGCCGGCAGTGCCTGCTCGAGCAGCGCCCAGCGGCACCGCACCGCACTGCCTGGCGCGATGCCCGGTGCCAGCGCAGCGGTGCGCGCCGCAGCCTGCAGCGCGGGATCATCGGGCAAGGCCGCGGGCGTCACCAGCTCGGCCAGGGCCGGCAGCATGCCGAAATCACCGGCGATGCGGCGCTGCAGCGGCTCGCTGAGCAGCAGCGTGGCGAACCGCCCCAGCGTCGCACGGTCGTCTGGTGGCAATCCGGCACGCAGCATCAGCGCTTGAATGGTGAGCGCGCCGAGCAGCGGCCGCCCGGCATCGTCGCTCGGCAACGGCGCGTAGGCCAGATCAAGCGGCGGCTCGGCTGTGCGCAGCGTGTCGAGCGCCCAATCGCCATCGAAGGCGAACGGCGCGCCACCATCGAGGAACAGCGCGCGCCCTTGCTCGTAGGTCATCGGTGTCGCCGGGCCGACGGCGCGCAGCGCCGCCAGCAGGTCCAGCGCGCCGCCCAGTGCCGCCGGATCATCGAGCTCCGGGCCGCCATGCGCGGCGAGCAACGCCGTGAACCAGCGCGCCTCGGCCCAGCCAGCCACCAAGCCAGCGTCGTCGCGTTCGCGAAATGACGCGGCGGCGGCGATCAGGTCTGCGACGGTCGTCGGCGTGGCATCGCTGAGCGCCCGATTGGTGAGCAACATCAGGGCACCGTGCGCTGCCAATGGCGTGCCCCAGCGCACACCATCACGCCCGGTCGCCTCGCGTGCCGCCGGCAGCAGGCGGGCATCGTCGATGCTGTCGGCGGCTGGATCGATCGCCTCGGCCGTCAGCAGCAACGCCAGATCGTCCTGATCACCATAGAACGCGTCCGGCAGTGCGATGCTGGTCAGCCGCGCGGCCGCCACGTCGGTCGCCAATCCATCGGCGCTGCGCATCACGATGGACACCTCGATGCCCGCCAGATGGGCGGCATCACGGATCCAGCCACCAAACGCCGCCTGACGGGCTTCGGGCACCACCGCCCAGAGCGTGAACTGCCGGCGTGGCGTCGGCGTCGGTGTCGCACTGGGCAGCGGCGTCGCACTGGGCGCCGGCGTCGGTGTCGCGCTGGGCAGCGGCGTGGTTACCGGTACGGTCGGCGTCGCCACCGGGCCCGGCGCAGCGCACGCCACCAGCAGCAGCACGGCACTCGCCACGCTGCGCCACATCAGCCGAGCCACGCGCGAATCTCCCCGGCGAGCCGCTGCCGTACCGCCATGTCCGCGGGGATCCCGGCCGCGTCGAGTGCCAGCAACACGCTGCCGAGCGCCGGCGGCGATGCCAGCACCAGCGACCGTGCCTGCGGCGCAGTCTGGTGCAGCGCAGCATCAAAGGCTGCGAGCAACGGTGCGCATCCCGCGGTCAGCACGCCACCGGCCAAAACGACCTCGCACGCGCCGGTGTGCAGGCCGAGGCGCTGCGCCACCGCGGCGGCATTGGCACCAAGCTCGGCACCAGCCTCGCGCACGATGCTGCATGCCACCGCATCGCCGTCGGCCGCTGCCGCAATCACCAGGTGCGCCAGTTCGCCGCCCGGCTGGGGGATCTCCTCGCGCGAGATGCGCTCGGCGAGTTCGAGGACGTCGGCCGCGCCCAGCGCATCGAGCAGGCGCGGCGCCAAGGTCGTCGCCGGCAGGCGGCCGTAGTGCTGGAGCGCCAGCGCGCGCAGCGCCGCGAATACCAGCCCACCGGCACCGCCATGATCGCCCCACAGCGGTCCCAGGCCGAAGGTGCGGAAGCTGGTGCCGTCTGGCGCCCGCCCGGCAACCGTCGAGCCCGTGCCGCAGATCACCACGACCCCGGTGCCGTCGTGGCTGCCGGCGCGCAGCGCCGCCAAGGTGTCGTTGACGATGATCCGTGGCCCGGGAATGTCCAGCCGCTCGACGACGCCCGCCAGCCGCCGCTCGTCGCTCGGCCAGTCGACGCCCGCCAGCGCATAGCCGGCGGCAGCCAGCTGCGACCGTGGGATGCCGGCGCTGTGCAACGCTTCGGCGACACCCTGTGCGTAACATGCGAATGCGCCGTCAAGGCCGACCGACTCCCAGTTGCCTGGGCCGGCGCGGCCAACCCCCAGCAGGTGGCCGTGGCGATCGGCGATCATCACGAGTGTTTTGCTGCCTCCGGCGTCGATGCCGAGGTAACCGATCGGTTCGCGCGTCATATCACCTCAGGAACAGTTCCACGACCGGCACGACGACGTCGGGGCGGCGAACCGGCAGTTCGATCGTCAGCGTGGTGGCATCGGTGTCGGCGATGCTCCATTCATCGTGGCCACCCGGCTCGAGCAATCGCACCTCGCTGGCGTCGTGCAACAGCTGCGCATACGCCACCCGCCCGGCGAGCCCGCTCAGATGCACGTGGCGAAACGGCCAGGCGAACAAATGCAGATACAGCCGGTCGCCACGCTGGGTCAGGCGGCAATCTGCGGGCGCGGTGAACGTGCTCTGCGTGCAACCACGGATGCTGCGCTCGTGGAGGTGCATCCAGTCACGGTATACCGCCAGTGCTGCACGCGCCCGTGGATCGAATGCGCCGCGCGCAGTCGGACCGACATTCATCAACAGGTTGCCCCCACACGCCACGGTGTTGACGAGCATCTCGATGAGTTGCGCGGGGCTCTTCCAGGTCGCCTCGTCGCGATGATACCCCCACGAGCCACTCAAGGTCTGGCAGGTCTCCCAGACGACCGGCTGGC
This sequence comes from uncultured Chloroflexota bacterium, assembly GCA_903871975.1. Classification (GTDB taxonomy): domain Bacteria; phylum Chloroflexota; class Chloroflexia; order Chloroflexales; family Roseiflexaceae; genus CAIQIY01. The sequence goes on from CAIQIY010000375.1 coordinate 4,397, forward strand.
CGGCGATGGTGAGCCATTCCCGTGGCTGAAACTGCTCGGGCGTATGCACATCGGCCAGCGTGTGTGGCAGATCGAGCCGATTGTTGATGATGATTCCCGGCTGCAGCTCGCGCGTCAGCGCCAGCAGTGCCTCGCTCTGCCAATCGTCGCGCCCTTTGCCCGGCAGGCCACGATAGGTGCGTTCGGGATACGAGAAGTCGTACCAGATGATATCGATGGGCCCATAGCGCGTCAGCAGCTCGCGAACCTGGGCGTGCAGATAGGCGGCATAGCGCCGGATGTCGCGCTGCTGGTTCAGCTGTGCTGCAGCAGGATCGTTGCGCAGCGGGTGAAAGACATCGATCGGAAAATCCGGATGATGCCAGTCGATCAGCGAGTAGTAAAAGCCGACCCGTAACCCCTCGGCACGGCATGCAGCCACGAACGGCCCGACGAGATCACGGCCATGCGGGGTATTCGTCACTGCATACGACGTATGTTGCGTGTCCCACAGGCAGAACCCGTCATGATGCTTGGTCGTCAGCACCACATAGCGCATGCCGGCTTCGCGGGCAGCCTGCGCCCACGCGCGCGGATCGTACAGATCCGGCGCGAAGTAGTCCATGTAGCGCTGGTAGCGCGCCGTCGGCAGCTCTTCGCGGCTCTGGACCCACTCGTGGCGTGCTGCGGCAGCATACAGGCCCCAGTGGATGAACAGGCCGAAGCGTGCGTCGGTGAACCAGCCGGTGTCTCCAGCCGTCGCTGCGGGCGTCAGCATGCGTGCACTCCTCTCGGCAGATCAATAGCCGGCAGCCAGGTCGACGACGTTGCGCAATGGCTCACCGGCGCGGAAGCGCCGCAGGTTCTCGCCGAAGATCGCGAAGATGCGTTCGCGGGTATGCGGCGACGAATAGGCGATGTGCGGCGTGATGGTGACGTTTGGCGCGCGCCACAGCGGGTGTGCGTCGGGCAATGGTTCTTCCGGCAGGGCATCGAGCCCGGCGCCGCTCAACCGGCCGTCGTGCAATGCCGCCAGCAAGGCATCGGTGTCGACGATCGCACCGCGAGCGATGTTGATCAGATACGCACCGCGACGCACCTGTGCCAGCGCGGCGGCATCGACCATGCCACGGGTCGCGTCGGTCAGCGGGAGCGCGATGACCAGGTAGTCGGTCTCGGGGAGGATGGCGTGCCAA
>CAIQIY010000376.1 GCA_903871975.1 uncultured Chloroflexota bacterium
AGCGTGCTCTTGCCACTGCCTGATGGGCCGATGATCGCGACCATCTCGCCCGCGTCGATCGACAGCGTCACGCCGTCCAGCGCCTGGACGGCGACGTCCCCCATCTGATAGGTCCTGGTGATACGCTCAAGCTCGATCAGCGCCATGCTTCGCTCCTCTCGCGCGCAGTATAGCGCATTCCGTCGATGCACCCTGCTCGTCGACATCTGCGGTGTCTGTGCCCACGTGCATCGTTCCCTGCGCTGCAGGCTGACAAGGGGCGACGGGGCGAATTGTGCGGCAGCGGAGCGGACGACACGAGAAGCTGTCGCGGTATGCCGCCGCATTGGCACCCGCACGGCGAGTGCTGAATCGACCGTGATTGTGAGTGCACGCGAATCGCCCACACGCCGGGCCCGCCCGGCAACGCGGCCCGACCAATCGCTCTGGGGAGCGATCCTCGCCCGCAGCGCCCGCCAGCTCGGGGAATGGGGGTTCAATCGATGCACGCAACAAGCCTTCCCTCGCGCCGCAGCGGCCCACGCCGCATCTCCCCCGCCCCGGCAGCGCCGGCGCGTGGCCGGATCGAGGGACCACCGCGATGCGCCTGCCCGTGCGCGCTGCGTGCGAGCGGGCTACCGCTGGCGCTGGTCGCCACTCGCGTCCATCCGCGGATTCATGCCGGGGGTGCTGTCGGCTCGGCAGCGAACGCACGCCGTACCACCTCAAGTGCCTCGGCGTCGATCAGGAACAACACCTGGTCGCCGGCAGCGAACACGGTGCTGCCTTCTGGTACGACACCATCGCCGCCACGGGTGATCAAAACCACCAATGCACCACGCGGCAGGCCCAGCTCGACCAGCGCCCGGCCGACAGCCGGTGCGCGCGGCGCGACGGTCAGCTCGGCAAGCCGGCTCGCCAGGCCAACCTGCGGCACAAATTCCTGCGGGAACCGTACCTCGCCGCCGCCAGGGCGGTTGACGCCGAGCCAGCGCGCGACTGCCGTGATGGTCGTGCCCTGCACCAGCACCGACGCCAGTACGATGAAGAAGACCAGATTGAAGATCGTGCCCGCGCTCGGCACCCCCGCCAGCAACGGGAACGTCGCCAGGATGATCGGTACTGCCCCGCGTAGCCCCGCCCAGGCGACCATCAGCTGCGCTGCCAGGCTGAACCGGCTGCGTGCCAATGCGATGATGACGCTGAGTGGGCGCGCGATGAACATCAGAAACAGTGCGACCAGCACGCCATCGAATGCGACAGGTGCGAGTTGTGATGGAAAGACCAGCAACCCCAGGATGAGAAACATGGCAATTTGCATCAACCAGGCAATACCGTCGTAAAAACGCAATAGACTACGTTTGTGGACAATATCAGTGTTTCCGATGACAATTCCTAGAATGTAGACAGCTAGAAACCCATTACCACCCAGTATTGTCGTTCCACTGAATGTGAGCAGCATGATACCGAGTGCCAATGCAGGGTATAATCCTTCAAGATTGAGACGTAGTCGATTGATGACAATTCCCGCAATATGACCCATGAATAGGCCAGAAGAAGCACCAATCGACATCTGCAACAAAAATGCCGGAATAAGTTGCCACAATGACTGATCAGATGATTGGAGGATCCCAGTCAGGCCGATCGTCAAGAAAATTGCAATTGGGTCATTGCTACCCGATTCCAGTTCGATCAACGCCTCAAGGCCATCATGCAGATTCACTTCACGCGTCCGCATCACCGAGAAGACCGCTGCAGCATCGGTCGACGAGATGATGGCACCGAGCAGGAATCCCTCGAGTGGTGCAAACCCCAGTGCCAGCGTCGCAAATGCCCCGACGAGCACTGCACTCAGGCTCACACCCACGTTGGCCAGCACCAAGCCACGCCAGATCACCGGCCGAAATGCCGTCCAGTCTGAATCGAGGCCGCCGGAGAACAAGATGACCATCAGCGCAACCGAGCCGAACGCCTGTGCGATGCCGGCGTCATCAAAATGAATGCCGCCCGGGCCTTCGGAGCCGGCCAACATGCCGATGCCGACAAACAGGAGCAGTGCCGGCACACCGAGGCGAAAGGACGCGCGGCTCGCGGCGATGCTGACGAGGAGCAGGGCTGCGATGACCAGCATCGGCCATTCGATATTCAGCATCGTCGAAGCTCCGTGAGTATGGCGCGCGATGCGCCGGAACGACAGACACGCTGCGTGGGTCGCGTTCTGCTTGCAGCTCCGGTGGGCATCGCGCTCGTCAGGGGGTGGGCAGCGCAACCCGCCCGACGGAGCGCGGGGCACGCGCTCCATGGCCGGCAGATGGCATCGCCAGAACCATTGGGCTGCCGATGCAACGGCGTCAGCCCGATCACCATCCAGGCTGGCGGCAGGCGATCACCCGACAAGTGTCGCGAGGACGCCAAGCGCTGCAGCATAGTCGGGTTCGCGCCCGGCCACCGGGACATATTCGGCATGGCGCACCACACCGTCGGCATCGACGACGAATACGGCGCGGCTCTCCCAGCGCAGCTCTTTGACGTGCGTGCCGTAGGCATCGCCAAAACTCATGTCGCGATGATCCGACAGCACCGTCAGGTTGGTGATGCCTTCGGCACCACACCAGCGGCCCTGGGCGAACGGCAGATCGGCGCTCACCGTGATGAACGCTATCCGCTCACCCCAGGCGCCTGCCGCCTCGCTGAACCGCCGCGTCTGGGTGCTGCATACGCCGGTGTCCAGCGAGGGCACGACGCTGATCAGCCATGGCTTGCCGGCAAACTCGCTGCTTGAGACGGTCGTGTTGCCCGACTTGATCAGCGTAAAGGCTGGCGCCGCGTCACCCGGAGAGAGCTGCGGGCCAATCAGCGTCTTCGGGCCCCAGAAGTCAAAGGCGTTCTCGCGTTCGGTCGCCATCGGTGGAACTCCTTCATTCACTACAGTGCGCATACCAATTGTAGGCAGTTGTCCGGGAGATGTCAATGATCTGCACTGATGTGCCTCGATCCAGTGCGATGTGAGCAGCGAGCACGACGCGACTGCGCGGGTCGTGCAACCACGGTACACGCTTGCCGATGCCACGAATCCCCAGGCTGCCGACCATTGGGCAAAGCAGCGAGCCGACAGACGCGGCCGAGTAGCGCTCACAGGTGTGATGCGACCAGCCACGACCGCACATACCCACCGGAAGCCATTCCGGCTTGCCGTGGTATAATGCGCCGTTATGGCCGAGGTATTCCGCCCCTTCTGGTGGCACGACAATGCGTTGCAACTCATCGACCAGC
>CAIQIY010000377.1 GCA_903871975.1 uncultured Chloroflexota bacterium
CGCACGACGATCACGTGTCCTCGCCGTAGATTTCCTTGACCAGGCTCGGCTTCTTCGGCGTACGGCGATCTTCGCGACGGCGATCTGCAGCCGCCTGATGTTCCTGGCTCGTGCGCAGTCGACGCATGAAACGATCGACCTGGCCGGCAGTATCGACGATACGCTGCTCACCAGTGTAGAACGGGTGACACTTCGAGCAGACATCGACGCGCAGGTTCTTGCGGGTCGACGAAATCGGCCAGTTGGTGCCACACGAGACACATACGATGCCCGTCTGATGCACCGACGGGTGAATATTCTGTTTCACAGCACGTCTCTCTCTGGTGAACCAATGGATCGACGCACGACCTCAGGCGGTCGCCTCGGCCGCCTGCAGTGGCGTGATGCTCACGATCTTCTGCGTACGCGAATACGGGCGGAATGACACATAGCCGGCAACCTTGGCGTAGATCGTGTAATCGCGCCCGAGGCCGACGTTGTCGCCCGGCTTGACTTTGGTGCCGCGTTGTCGGACGATGATGGTGCCAGGGAGCACGAGCTCACCGCCGAAACGCTTGACACCACGATACTGTGGGTTGCTGTCGCGACCGTTGCGCGAGCTCCCCACGCCTTTCTTATGGGCCATTGCATTCCTCGCTTACGCCGGAGTCAGCTCGATGGTTCGGATGACGACCCGCGTGTAATCCTGACGATGCCCGGTGCGCCGACGATAGCGCTTCTTGTTCTTGTACTTGAAGACGACAATCTTGTCGCCAGTGGCGATGCCCTTCACCTCGGCGATGACTCGCGCGCCAGCGACGCACGGAGCGCCGACGAGCGTGCGATCGCCCTGGCCGACCAGCAAGACCTCGGCCAACTCGATGTGGTTGCCCGGATCGGCGGCAACGCTCGCGATGTTGAGTTCCTGTCCCTCTTCGACGCGGTATTGCATGCCGCGGTCACGAATGATTGCGTACACTACTGACTCTCCACCCCTCGCGGCCAACATCCCCTCGCTGACCGCCCGTCGCGCCGTCGCGATTGCGCAGGCGGTCGACCACACTGCGCGCGGGCAGAGCCACCGACCTGCAGGTATGGTCACCGTATGACCGACGTGGAATTATACCGCGGAGTGGCGTGGGTTGTCAACCAACCGGGCAGTGGGGCCAAGGCTGATGCAACGTCAGAGCCGGAAGCGCCAGCGGTCGACAGCGGCGGCACGTGAGCGTTGCAAGGCTGCCAGGTTTGTTGCCCCTGCACGCGCAGTGAGGCCACGCCCCATGCTGGTGCCGCTCCTCTCTGCGACCTTGCATCAGCCCTGGGCCCTGCCATGCCTGCGTTGCACCCTGGTGTGACCTTATGTTACAATTGCGACGGGCGTGCCTGGCGCACGCTCCTGTTTAGCCGATCATGGTTGGCACTCACACACTGCAAGTGCCAACCATGGAAGTGGCGTCAAGCACGAGCGTGTAACGATCGACGAGCGAGCGAAACGCGGAGCGCGAGCGATGAACGGCGAATTGAGCGAGCGACGGCGTCTCATTCTGAAGCTGGTCATCCAGGAGTACATCGACGGATCGGTTCCGATCGCATCCGAGCTGCTGGTCCGCAAGTACGGGCTAGCCGTCTCCAGTGCCACCATCCGAAGCGAGCTCGCCGCACTGGAGGAACTCGGCTACCTGACGCACCTGCACACATCAGCCGGACGCGTACCGACAGACGCCGGATACCGATTTTTCGTCGAGAACCTGATGGACCGAACTGCGCTGACGCTGACCGAGCAGCGCATGATCCGCCATCAATTCCACCAGGTTCGCACCGAGCTCGACCAATGGATCCAGCTTGCCGGCGCCGTACTGGCGCGCACAGCGCAGAACGCATCGGTCGTCACGGCACCACGCGCCTACCAGGCGCGGTTCAAGCATCTCGAACTGATCAGCATTCACGAGACGACCGTGCTGCTGGTCCTTGTGCTGCACGACGGGACGATTCGGCAGCAGACGATCGTCTGTGATGTGGTTCGGCCGCAGGACGAGCTCAGCCGACTGGCAGCACGCCTCAACGATCGATGGGCCGACGGCACAGTCGAGCGCATCCGCGATGGCGTGCACGACCGCGACGTGAGTGACGCGCTTGAAGTGCATGTCACCGATGTCGTCATCCGATCGATGGAATGGTTCGAAGACCAGCTCAACAGCGGCATCCACAGCGATGGCCTGATGGAAGTCCTGAGTCAGCCCGAATTTGCCAAGGTCGCCCGCATTCGCCAGATCGTCGAGATTCTGCAAGGCGGGCGTGGTCTTGGCCCATTGATCCCGCGTGCACTCGCCAGCGATGGCGTCCAGGTCGTGATTGGTGGCGAGCATGGGCACGACGACATGCGCGAGTACAGCGTCGTCCTCACGCGCTACGGCATCGATGGCGAGGTTGCCGGCGTGGTTGGCGTGATTGGCCCGACGCGCATGGCATACCCGCGGGCGATCTCGGCGGTGCGGTATATTGCCAACATCATGAGCGACCTGCTCGGAGTGTTTTACAATGGGGAGAATACGCGGTACTAACCGCGCGAAGAGATCAGGAGCAGCACGCGATGACGACCGACACGAATGATCAGACTGATGCGACTCAAGGGGCAGGAAATGCGCCGACCGATGTGCGTGATGCAACTGCCGACGTCATCACTGGCGAGCAGGCACAGCAGCGCATCAGCGAGCTGGAGCGTGAACTTGCCGAGTACAAGGATAGTTATCTGCGGGCGATGGCCGATTTCAAGAACTTCAAGCGGCGTACTGACCAAGAGCGCGCCGAATTGCTGAAAACGGCTGGGGCTGCTGTGTTGCTGAAGATGTTGCCGATCATCGATGACCTGGAGCGTGCGATCGGCAACACGACGCCCGAGATCAGTGGCACCGCCTGGTTCAGCGGCTTCAAGCTCATTCCGCAGAAGCTGAATGCCTTGCTCGAAAGTGAGGGTGTCACGCCGATCGCGGCACTTGGTACACCGTTTGACCCCACACGACACGAAGCGGTGATCTACGAAGATGCGCCGGGCCAAGCCGAGCTCGTCGTCGCCGAGTTGCAGCGTGGCTTCATGATTCGTGACCGAGTTCTGCGACCGGCGCTTGTCAAAGTCGGCAAGGCCTGACGTGCATCCCTGGGTTGTGGCCGAATGGAGCACAGGTGAGTGAACAATGGGGAAAGTCATCGGCATTGATCTTGGCACCACCAACTCGGTCATCGCGGTGATGGAAGGTGGCGAGCCCGTCGTGATCGCGAATGCAGAGGGCAGCCGACTCACCCCTTCGGTCGTCGCCATCAACAAGCATGGCGAGCGTCTCGTCGGCCACATCGCCAAGCGTCAGGCAGTCGCCAATCCCGAGAACACGATCTTCTCGGTGAAACGATTCATGGGCCGCAAGCTGAACGATCCGACGGTGCAGCGTGATCGAGCGATGGTGCCATACCGCCTGGGCGAAGCCAGCAATGGCGACTGCCGCGTGAGCATGGCTGGTCGCGAGTATTCGCCGCAAGAGATCTCGGCGATGGTGCTGCAGAAGCTCAAGGCCGATGCCGAAGCCTACCTCGGCGAGCCGGTGACTCAGGTGGTGATCACGGTTCCGGCCTATTTCAACGACAGCCAGCGCCAGGCGACCAAGGATGCCGGGCGCATCGCCGGGCTCGAGGTGCTGCGCATCATCAACGAGCCGACGGCTTCGGCGCTGGCCTACGGCCTCGAGCAGCACGAACTCGATTGGCGGATCGCGGTCTATGATCTGGGAGGCGGCACGTTTGACATCTCGATTCTCGAACTCGGCGATGGTGTCTTCGAGGTCAAGGCGACCAATGGCGATACCCACCTGGGCGGCGACGATTTCGATGCGCGCGTGATGGACTGGTTGGCCGCCGAGTTCCTCAAGCTGCACGGCATCGATCTGCGGCGGGATCGTGCGGCGCTGCAACGCCTGAAAGAAGCTGCCGAGAAGGCCAAGATGGAGCTGTCGACGGCGAGCCAGACAGATGTCAGTTTGCCGTTCATCACTGCCGACGCCAGTGGGCCGAAGCATCTCGACATTACGCTGACGCGCAGCCGGCTCGAACAGCTGACGCAGGATCTCATCGACAAGTCGATCATTCCGGTCCGCCAGGCGTTGTCGGATGCCGGATTGCGCGCCAGCGACATCGACGAAGTCGTGCTCGTCGGTGGCCAGACCCGTATGCCCGCGGTCCAGGAAGCGGTCAAGCGGTTCTTCAACCGCGATCCGCATCGTGGCGTGAACCCCGACGAAGTCGTGGCGATCGGCGCCGCGATCCAGGCTGGTGTGCTCTCCGGCGACGTCACCGACGTCTTGTTGCTGGACGTGACGCCCCTGACGCTGGGTATCGAGACGCTCGGTGGTGTGATGACGCCGCTGATCGAGCGCAATACGACCATCCCGACGCGCAATAGTCAGATCTTCTCGACGGCCGGCGATAATCAGGCGAGTGTCGAGATCCAGGTGTTGCAGGGCGAACGTACTGAAGCACGTGCCAACAAATCGTTGGGCAAGTTTGTGCTCGACGGCATCCCTCCGGCACCGCGCGGCGTTCCACAAATCGAGGTGGCATTCGACATCGATGCGAACGGCATATTGAACGTCTCGGCGATTGACAAGACGACCGGCGCGCGGCAGCAGATTACCGTGACGGCATCGTCGGGGCTGTCGCAACACGAGATCGAGCAAATGGTCGGCGAGGCCGAGCGTCACGCCGAGGAAGATCGGCTGCGGCGTGAACTGGCCGTCGTGCGGAACAACGCCGAGAATTTGCTGTATGGCGTCGACCGACAGCTACGCAGTGGTACGATCAAGCTCGGTGGCGAGGATCGGGCGTTGATCGACCGGCTGATGCGTGTCCTGCGCCAGGCACTCGACAGCGAGAACCTCGACGAGATGCATAACCGTACCGCCGAGCTCGCCATCGCGGCGCAGCGGCTGCAGCTCACGCAACTCACCCGCGATGGCTCAGCGTCCGTTGGTGGCACATAGCTGCCCACACACCAAGGTTGATGCATGACGGCAAAACGTGATTATTACGAGGTCCTCGGTGTCGCGCGCAGTGCGAGCCAGGATGATATCCGCAAGGCATTCCGCCGGTTGGCCCGGCAGTATCATCCCGACGTCAACAAGGACGCCGGGGCCGAAGTTCAGTTTCGCGAGGTCAACGAAGCCTACGAAGTACTGTCGGATGCCGAAAAGCGTGCGACCTATGATCGGTTCGGGCACGCCGGGCCGGCGAGCAGTCCGGGGTTTGGTCCATTTGCCGGCGAAGATGCCGTTGGCAGTATCTTCGAGGCGTTCTTCGGTGGCACGCAGCGTGGTTCGCAGCGCGGCCCACAGCGTGGTGCCGATCTGCGCTATGTGCTCAGCTTGCGCTTCGAGGAAGCCGTGTTCGGCGCCGAGCGCGAGATCGAGTTTCGCCGCCTCGAGACGTGTGCGGGATGCCGCGGCAATGGTGCCGAGCCGGGCACCGACGCGGTGACCTGCCCGCGCTGCAATGGCCTGGGTGAGATCCGCCAACGAGCAC
>CAIQIY010000378.1 GCA_903871975.1 uncultured Chloroflexota bacterium
CGGCAGGTCGCGCCCGGCCAGCAGATAGAACTCGTCGCTGGCATACACCAGGCCGACACCGTGGCGCTGGCGAAACTGCGCTGCCTGCTGCTCGACCAGCTCGATCACCCGGGCGGCTTCGTCGCTGCGGTAACAGCGCATCGGCACATCGGCGGCGACGATCTGCCGCGCACAATGCCCCAGTTCGGCCACCGTGCCGGCCGCCTCGTCCCACAGGGGCTGACGCTGCCAGTTGGTGTCGATCCACTCCGGTGTCTCGTGGATGCTGATCGCCGCCCGGATGCTCTGGGGCCGCTTGCCGGTGAACCGATAGCGCGTCAGCCCGACGGGCACCACCGCGATCGTCTGGACGATCGGCCAGGCGTCGGCGAGTTCGGCGATGCTGCGCTGCAGCACGGCCCCGTCGTTGATGCCGGGCAACGCCACGATCTGGGTGTGTGCCTGAATGCCGGCACGCCCGAGCCGTGCCAGCTGCCCGAGGACATCGGGGACATCCGGCTTGCCCAGCAACACCGCGCGCAGCGCCCGGTCGGTCGCATGCACCGAGATGTATTGCGGCGACAATCGCTGCTCTTCGATCCGCTGCCAGTCGCCTTCGTCGAGATTGGTGAATGTGACGAAGTTGCCGTACAGGAACCCCAGCCGGTAGTCGTCGTCTTTGAGGTACAGGCTCTTGCGCAGGCCCTTGGGCATCTGGGTGAGGAAACAGAACGGACACTTGTTGTTGCAGGTGCGCAGCCGGTCGAACAACGGCTCGACGAACTCGATGCCGAGCTCGTCGTCGGGGTCCTTCTCGACGTCGATGAGCAGCTCGTCGGCGCCGCGCCGCACGACCAGCTCGATGTGCTCTTCGGCGATGGCGAAGCGGTAATCGATGACGTCGCGCAGCCGCAGGCCGCCGATAGATACCATCGTGTCGCCGGGGCACAGACCGAGCTCGGCGGCGATGCTGCCCGGCGCGACCGCCGCGATGACGCCACCTTCGCCGGTGATGCGCTTGAGATCTGGCTGATATTCCATCGGTGTCTCGCCCGGTCACGAAAACGGCGGCCCGCTGCCGCCCGACTACCGTATAGTATACCACGGCGACGCGTCGCGGTGCGCGGCGCCAGAGCCGGCGACCAGTGTCGCCGGAACGGCGTGCCTGGCTGTATGGGGATCCTGTCATGACTCATCTCATGCGCCCGATGCGCATGCTGCTCGTCGCTGTGTTGCTCGCACTGCCCGGCTGGGGCATCGAGCCGCTCGTCGCCACGGCCTGGCGTGCGGCCCACGACGGAACGGGCAGCGTTCGGCCCGACTTCGCCCGCGCGATGCAGCGGCTCCGCCCGGCGATTCGCGCGGCGGCACGCCGACATGCGGCCGGCGTCGCGCCACTCGATGCCGACCGGTTCGCCGTCGTGATCGCGGTGGTGCTCTACAACGAACACCTCGGTTGGCTCGAAGATGCCTTGCCGCCATTGCAGGTGGCGACGCCGACGGCGCAGCGTGCCCAGATCGTGCTGAATCTGCTGCTCGGAACGGATTACACCGTCTGGCCGACGAATCTGCGGCCATCGGTGGTGGCCGAGATGCTGCGTCATGAGTTGCCGCTCGCGGACGGGCGGGTGGTGCGGGCACCGGTGCTGCGTTCGTCGCTCCCGGTCGATGCGTCGTATGCCCGGCTGACGCGCGAGTTGATCAATGCGCCGATCGCTGTCGAATACCTCGCCGCCAATCTCGAGCGTGGCGCCTGGCGCGCACGCGCCGAGGGGGTGCCGGTGACCTGGCAGACGCTGGCGGCCTGGCATAACCAGGGCATCGTCGCGCCGACGGCGATCGCCGACCATCCGGCGGCGGTGCACTACGTACGCCGGGCTGCCCGGTACTTCCCGCAGGCCGAGGCGCTGCTCGCGGCGACTGCCACGCCCCATGTGCCCCGCTGGCTGGCGCACCCTGGCGTGCAGCCATTGGCTTGGCTGCCCGAACGCCGCCGCCGCTCGCCGGCGCTGCCCCGTGTGGTTGATGCGGCGAGGCGCCGGCGCACCGCGATGGCGGGTGTGCATGCAGTGCGTCGGCACCGACGGCGATGCGGTTGACCGCTCCGGCGGCGCAGCGGCGCGCCCGGCGGTGCGTGGGGCGCATCGATGGGTGGTGACGTAGCCCGACCAACGAACGATCGCGCAGTGCAGTCGTGCGACGCTGTGGTATGATGGTGGCATGGGTTGACCGTTCGTCGGCCCGCCTGCCCGGCGCACCAACTGACACATCACGGAGCGCCCGCGCCACGATCGCGAGCGTGACGCGGGATGCGTGGCACCGCAGAAGCGTCGGGCTGCCCATCGGTTGCCAGATGATCGGATGGAGGAGGATCTATGCTGGGTGTCCGCGTTGGCGCGCTCCTCGCGCTGAGTTTCGCACTCGCCATCACGCCGGCATTCGCCGCGCCGCCGGTCGCGCGCGACGATGCCATCCTGGACGATCCACCGGTGGCGGCAGAGCCAGCGCCGGGCGAGCCGGATGTCGTCGCGCCAGGAGATCCGGTCACGCTGCCCGATGCCGCGCCGGAGGCCGTCGCCGCACCGCTGGCCGACAGCGAGGCATTTGCCGAAGCGGCGCTGGCATTCTCGATGGCACCACCGGTCGCCGCCAGCACCCAGGCGCGGCGCTGTCTGCGCTCGCCCGACTTCGAGATCGAACCGGCGCAGCCGCGGCTGCGGGCCGGCCAGGAGACGCTGGTGCTCCTGCGCATGCGCAACCCGCGCTCGGTGCCGCAGGGCGATCTCGACGTCCTGGTGTCGTTCGGCGACGGCGTCGCGGTGACCCAGGCCGAGCCGGCGCGGCGCGGCGTGCAGGC
>CAIQIY010000379.1 GCA_903871975.1 uncultured Chloroflexota bacterium
CACCGGCCAGCATCGCAAAGAAGCGTTGCTCCCCGGCGCCGGCACCGGCACCTTCGGGGATTGCAGCGCTCAGCACGATCGGCGCGCCCGGCAGCAGCGGTGTGCCATCGGCCAGCGCCAGATACGTCACTGCGCGGCTGGCCTGATACAGGTTGGCCGCCTTCGGCGCCGCCACGCCAGCCAGCGCCAGCTGTGCCGGGCGCGCCACCGTCACTTCGTACTGGGCGCGCCCCAGTGCAACCAGCGCATCATGCACCTCGTCGGGTGCGCCGAGGTACAACGCCAATGGCGCGCCATCATCGGCCAGCAGCGCATTCGCCACGGCGAACAGCCCGATCCGGGCGCCGGCAGCGCGCACAAATGCCTGAAACGGATTGCCATCGATCCGGCCGAGCCGTGTTCCCGGCCGATCCAGCATCGCCGTGCCATGGGTCGCCGCGATGGTCGCCTCGCCGCCACAGCCGATCACCACCGTCTTCGCGCCACCCGAGTAGCCGGCATACTGATGCGGCTCGACCACCCCAGTCGCCAGCAGGATGTCGGCGTCGACGCAGCGCCGGTTGGTCACCAGTGGAATGCCATCGATGACACCGAGGTCGACCAGTTGCGTTGCATCGCGGGCATCATGATCCTCGATTCGGTAGCGCGCGACGATCGCGGCACCAAGGCGCTCCAGGCGCTCCTGCGGCGTCGACGGGCGATGCAGACCGGTCGCGATCAGGATGCTGATGTCGTCGTCGCGCACACCAGCTGCCCGGAGCTCGGCCAGCAACGTGCCGACCAGCAGCGCATCGGGGCAGGCGCGTGTCGCGTCGGTGCAGGCGATCACCGCGCGCATGCCCGCACGCGCACGATCGGCGATGCGCCGGGTGCCGAGCGGCGTGACGACAGCCGCCGGTGGTGCGTCGGCCGGTCGACCGAGCGCGCGGCTGACGCGCCAGGATGGTGGATAGTCGGTCATGGGCCCTTCCTCACTCGGTCACTGGCCAGCTCACGGTCACATGGATCATCGCATCGACCACCGTCACCGGGTAGGTCGGAATGCGCAAGCCGATCGGGGGTACCAGCGACTTCCCGCTGCGAATATCGTAGGTCCAGCCATGCCACGGGCAGGTGACGGTGCCATCGATGAGCGCGCCGCTGGCGAGTGAGCCACCCTCGTGGCGGCACACGTCGCTGAACGCCAGCACCGTGCCGCCATCGTTGGCCAGGGCGATCGGCAAGCCGTCGACCTCGACATACGCCATCGTGCCGGGCGGCAGCTGCGCCAGTGGCAGCACCGCGATGCATTCAGACTCCATCGTGCCTCCGTTGCGGGCGTTCGTCGACAGTCGGTGTACCGGGTGATACCTGGCGCGCGCGCGTAAGCCAACTGCTGTGCAGCTGCATGCGGCGCGGCAGGGTGAACATGTCCGAGCGCGGGTTGTGCGCCCGCGGTCGTGCGGCCCCGAAGGCGGGATTGACGCGCCATACACCAGCCTGGGCCGTACCGATCCGCGATTGCTGATCCATGGACGCCCGGCCGCGCATGCCCGACGCGGCCAGCGGTGCAGATTGCCAGACACGCAGTTCCCGGCTATAATCTGCGGCGTGGGGAGGTCGCATAGTGGCCTAGTGCGCGGCACTGGAAATGCCGTAGGGCGTACCCCGTCCTCGTGGGTTCAAATCCCACCCTCCCCGCCACAACGCCGGTTGCGCCTGCGGATCCCGCTCGGTCGACACGATCCGCAGCCAATCGATAGCCTCGCGCGCAGTCCCCACCTCGACGATCGTAATGTGGCGCGCCACGCGGCGGGCATCGGCAGCGTTCTCGCGCGGCACCAGGAAGATGCTCGCACCAGCCGACTCGGCGGCGGCGACCTTTTGCGCGACGCCACCGATCGGGCCGACGTTGCCATCGACATCGATCGTGCCGGTGCCGGCGATGCGCCGCCCCTGCGTCAGGTCGGCATCGGCCAGCAGGTTGTAGATGGTCAGCGTGAACATCAGGCCCGCCGATGGCCCGCCGACGATCTTCTGCGGTGCGATTCGCACCTCGAACGGCGTCTCGAGCGCCAACCCATGTGGCTCGATGCCGATGCCGATGCGGGGTGGCCGGCCGGCTTCGGTGGGTGGCAGCAGCGTCACGCTGACGGACTGCACCGTGCCGTCGCGATCGATCGTCAGCGAGACCTGCTCGCCAGGCTGGCGTTGTGCGAGCTGCGCCACGAGCTGCTCCGGTGTGCTGATCGGCGCCCCGTCGAGCGCGGTGATGATGTCACCCGGGCGGACGACGGCGGCGTTGAGGCCATCGGCGGGCACTGCCGTGATCGCCACTGCGGTGCTGCCGAGCTCGGCCGGATAGCCGGCCAGGCGCAACGCTGCCACGATCGCGGCGGCCTCGCTGGCCTCGAGCATCTGGTAGTTGCGCCGCACGACTTCCTGCGGCGCCATGTCGGGCGGCACCACGCGTTCGGGGGGCACCAGCTCGTAGGCCGGATCGATCCGGGCGTACAGCCACTGGCCCAGCGTGATCGGTGTCTGCGAGATCACCGTGGTGAGCAGGAAGGTCCCCTGACGGGCCTGCGCGCGCTCGGCGGGCACGGTGATCATTGGCTCGACCGAGACTGCCGGGCCGGGGGCGTAGATTCCGTCGAGCAATGGCACCATGCTGAGCGGCCCACTCGCCTGCAGGATGGCCATCAGGCCGGCGGTGAACCAACGTGCTGCCCGTGGCGCCGGCGGCAGCGCGTCGGCCGGCCGCAGCGCGACAGGCACGCGCCACAGGGTCAGCAGCAGGACTGCCGCGAGGATCACGAGAGCGGCGGCGCTCGGCAGGCTGAAGCGCGCCTGTGCTGCCAACAACATGCCAGCCCACGCGATCAGCCCGCAGCCGCTCAGCCAACCCAGCGCGCGGGCGAGGCGCACGCCAGTGGCGCCGTCGCCGAGTTCGCGCAATACCGCGATCAGCACGCGCGCGCCATCGAATGGCAGCCCGGGCGCGAGCGCGATCAGCGCCAGCGCACCATTGACGCTCAGCACCAGTGTCGCCGCCGTCGAGAGCACGGCATGCAGCTGTGCGTTCCACAGCGCATAGGCGGCTGCTGCCAGCGCCAGGTGGCAGATCGGCCCCGCCAGCGCGACCAGCAGATCGCGCCAGGGCGTGCCGGCATCGGTCCATTGCTGGGCCGCATCGCCGAACGGCAGCAGCACGATGTCGCCCGGCGCTGGCACGCCGAGCCAGCGCGCCAGCAGCAGATGGGCGGTGACATGCGCCACCAGCGACGCCAGGACGCCGACGACCGCGATGCCGGCGATCAGCCAGGCCTGCGCGGCAACCAGCCCAGGTGCGAGCAGTGGCACGCCGTTGAGCGCCAGCGCACCCACCAGCACGCCACTCAGTGGCAGCCACCACCATGGGACGATCAGGCGGGACGTGATCAGTGGCGCCGCGAGCGCCCAGCGAATGGATGAGGGATTGGTCGGTGCCATGAGCCTTCCCACACGGTCGCAGGTCTTCTGATCAGCCATTCTACCCGATCCGACCCACGGCACGGATCACGGGGTCGCGCGGCGGGCAGCTGTCCTGCACGCACGGTCGATGGTATGCCTGGCGCGGGAACGTGACGGTGTGGCGCAGGCCGAAGTCACGCCGGGGTGTCGTTCGCCTGTGTCCCCGCATTGCCGGCCGCCGGGCCGAAGCGCGTCCAGCGGGTGATCACCCGTCAGCGACCGCCCCGTCGTCGGTGGTGGCATCGGCTCGCGGTCGGCGTTGCCATGCATGCAGGGTATCGACCGGCACAAATTCGACTGCCTGGTACAGCTGGCGTCCGGGGCTGTCGGGCCCTTCGGCGTTGACCCAGGCGCGCCGCGCGCCGCGTGCGCGCAGTCGGTGCAGCCCATGCAGGATGAGTGTCCGCGCCAGGCCACGCCGGCGATAGGCGGGGCGGGTGCCTACGGGCTCGAGCAGGCCGATGGCGCTGCCGGGGTCCAACCAGATCGTCACAAATGCCGCGCATTCACCGGCATCATCCATGACCATCAGATCGAGTTCGGGGCGGTATCCGGGCATCTCGCGCACGCGCTCGTACTTCTCGGCCGTCATCTTCTGGGTGCCGAATGCCGCCCGCTGCGCCGCGGCACGCCGCTCGCGGTCTGCCGCGGTGCGCATGTCGCGCACCTCCCATCCCTCGGGCAACATGCGTGGCGCCGGCAGGCGCTGCAATGCGTGGTGCAGCCCGATCAGCGCATCGTCCGTGCGGGCATACCCGGCGCGCTGCAATGCGGCGTTCCGCGCCAGATCGCGCTGCCAGGCCCACAGCATCGCTGCCGGATGGTGCTGGGCTGCCCATGCGATGAGCTCGTCGTTCAGCCATGGGTAATCCGGATCTGTGACGAGGTCGGCCTGATCCGCGCTGGGCCACGCGAATCCGATCAGCAGGTCATCATCGAACCATAGCTGGACACGCCGGATCACGTCGCGCTCGTCGGCGAGGACCTGCCACCAGTCGAGATCACCGGGCAGGCAGTACGGTGTCATCCGGCCGTCGGCCGCGATCCGTCGCAGCAACTCGCGCATCGCCTCGGCGTCACGTCCATCGCGGTAGACTCGCTGTTCGACCACGCGCATCCTCGCTTGATGGTGATGTACTTGTCACCATAATACCATACATAACCGTATGGTCAATGATCGTCAGCCCGTCCGACTCCTGTCGCCAGCGGCCCGGAAAGTGGAAGTGGACGTTGACACGCGCTTCTCCGCTGTACAACAGCATCGTGCATGTGCATGCACGTCGCACGGGGGGGCTGCGTCGTGACGAGGAGAACATGTACAGGCGCATCTGTGCATACTGGACACGACAGCGGGGCCTGCGCACAGCTGCACCGAGTGCATCGCCGGGCGTACAGCCAAGCCGAGACGATACACATGTGGCGATGTCAATCAACAATCTGGCAATGACTGACATCCATCGGCCGTTGGCAACCGCCAAGGTGGCAGTGGGCACCTACTCCCAGCCTGATCCCGGTACAAAGCGACACAGCTGATTGTGTGCCGGATCGAGCGCAAACAGGCGCACCCACCCATGGTGCACCAGCCGGCGTGGCGCCTCATGACACGCAAGGACCGCGTCGATGTGGCTGGTGGGTGCTTCGATGATCACCTGCAGCCGCAGCGGCTCGTGGTACCACGTGCCATCGGGCGCGACCACCGACTGCTGTGCCAGGCCGATGCGCAGATCGCCACCATTGCCCTGGAGCACGCCGGTTGCACCGATGCGATTGTGGAGTGGCTTGGTGCCCGCACCAAACCGCTCGGGGTCGACCGTCGAGGCAAAGTATTGCAGATTGATCCACGATGCGACGATCAGTGGCGCGCTGACGATCAGGCCGAGCACCGCCCCGTCGGCGTCCTGGCGATGATCATACTCGTGCAGAAACGCGCGGCCGCCCAGATCGGCACCACGAGTTCGGCAGCGGCGTGCGGCGATGAATGCAGCATTGCGTGCGAGGCCCCATTCAGGCCGTGGCTCCGACCAATCGCGGGCGCGGCGGCGCAGTATGGGCAGCCAGTCGTCGAGCGTGGGCGTCAGGCCGAGCGTCGGCGCGCGTTCGGCGCGGGCGGCGGCACTGGCACTCTGCAGCCAGCGCTCGATCCGTGCCAATTCGGTGTGATGGGTGGCAGGTATCTGTTGCCGATCCAGCACACGAATCGTGTCATCGCTGGTCTGGTGGAGTGCCGCGACGAAGCAGGTATCAGCCGGCAACGGCAGATCTGCCGCCGCCAAGCCGGCGCGCACCGCCGGCTGGTTGAGCAACGCCGCGGCGACGCGGGCATTCAGCGCGCCGCCGTGGCCACCGCAGGCGCCGCACTCCAGGCCGGCGCGATGTGCGTTGTTCTCGCTGCGACCACCGTGGCCCACCAGCAGGACGATCCGGCTGGTCTGGGTGCCAAGGCCGGTGTTGCGCAGGATGGCGGCAGCGGTGGTGATGCGTTGCTCCAGCGGCAGCCCGACGAGCGAGAACGGCACGGAGGTTTCGTCGACGCTGGGCTCGTGAGTGATGCCGAGCGCATCGGCGACCAGGTTGAGCGCATAGCCGATCCCCAGGCTTTCGACGAAGGTGTAGGCGGTGGCTGGTGCGGTGGTGAGGCGTTTGGCGATGGCTGCCAGTGGCAATCCCGGCCGTGCGGGATCGGCCAGGGTCACTGTGGGATCGAGCAACACCGGGCAACGTGCGCTGGTGCCAGTGGTGCCATGCCAGCCGAGCGCCACACCAAAAAACCCGGCGAAGCCGCGTGTCTCGATCGTCGGCGAACACGCCTCGAGGTGGCGTCGCATCACTTCGGAGCGCACGTCGATGCAGAACAACGCCTGCACGGTCGGCAGGGGCGTGGTGGCCGGTCGCGTGAATGGATCGCGCATGCCGGCGATGAACCCATCCTCGAGCGCGTCCTGCAGCACCAGGCGCGCATCCAGGTCGGCATCGTCGAGCGGTTCGCGCAGCTGATGCGCGAGCACGCCGCCGCACACCTGTGCCAATGCCACATCGCCGACGACGCGCAGCGCCAGCAACTCGCGCAGCGGGCCATCGGCAGCCACGTCGGGCCAACTGGTGCGGCGCAGCCAGGCGGCCCAGCCATACACGCCAGCCAGCAGCCGGTAGAGGTAGTCGGGCCGATCGGCAGGGGCGAGCGGCAATGCCGCCAGCCCGGCGGCGATGGCTGCATCGGGCGTCGCGGGGAACGCGGCGACGGCGGCACGCCAGCCCACGAGACCCTGCAGCTCGAGCGAGCGGTCCAGCAGTGCGGCAGCATGCCAGCCGGCATAGATGCCCTGCGCCACGCCGGGCCGCCCCCACGCCGGTGCATCGGGCGGCAGGCTCGCGGCACACCACGTGTTGGCCTGCCGCAGCACCAGCGACTGCCACGCCGTACCGTCGCGGCGGTCCAGTGCCTCGGCAGCGCTCGTGATGCGCCAGATCGGCGGCGGCGGCCGGCCCTGCTGGCCGCGCAGCCGTGCCAGTACCGGTTCTGCGTCGACACCGGCACGTTGTGCTGCCCGCGCCACATCGGCGAGGTTGAAGGCTCCGGCATGCCAACGCTCGCGGAAGTAGGCCAGCGCCGGCAGTACTGCCGC
>CAIQIY010000380.1 GCA_903871975.1 uncultured Chloroflexota bacterium
GACACCGTCGAGGCCAACCAGCACCTCGGGTTGCCCGTCGATGCCCGCGACTACACCATCGCTGCCCAGATCCTTGCCGACCTCGGCGTCGAACGCGTCCGGTTGCTCACCAACAACCCCGACAAGCTCGCCGCGCTGACCGAGGACGGCATCACGGTCACCGAGCGCATCCCGTTGCATGCCCATCCGACTGTGCACAATCTTGGCTATCTGACGACCAAGCGGCTCAAGCTCGGTCACCTGCTGGAGGCACCCCATGGCGTCATTTGAGGGAACCCTGATCGGCGGCGAACTGCGTATCGCGATCGTGGTGAGCCGCTGGAACGACCTGGTCACCCGTCGCCTGCTGGACGGCGCGCTGGATGCGCTGCGCCGTCATGGCGTCGTCACCGAGGCGATCGATGTGGCGTGGGTGCCTGGCTCGTTCGAATTGCCGCTGGTGTGCCAGCGCATGGCGAACACCCGGCGCTACGATGCGGTGATTGCGCTGGGTGCGGTGATCCGCGGCGCGACCAGCCACTATGATCATGTGGCTGGTGCTGCCACCAGTGGCGTGGCGCAGGTGAGCCTCGCGACCGGGGTGCCATGCATCTTCGGCGTCGTCACCACCGAGAATATCGAACAGGCGCTTGAGCGTGCCGGTACCAAGGCGGGGAACAAGGGCTTCGATGCGGCGGTCGCTGCCATCGAGATGGCCAATCTGCTGCGCAGCATCGACGCCTGATCCCGCGGCCGCCGGTCCGATGCGGTGTGCACCTGACCGGCGGGACGCGCGTGGTTCAGTAGCGATCACCCTGCACGGGGATCGCCGCCATCATGGTGTCGATCTCGTGCAGATCGTCGGCGCTCAGCACGACGGCGGCAGCACCAAGGTTTTCGTCGAGCCGCGATAGCTGCCGGCTGCCGGGAATGGGCACGATCCATGGCCGCTGCGCCAGCAACCAGGCCAGGGCGATTTGGGCCGGTGTGGCACCGAGGCGGTCGCCGATCCGCTGCAGCAGCGCGATGACCCCCTGGTTGGCGCGTATGGCCTCGGGGGTGAACCGCGGGTTGCGGCTGCGGATGTCCGATGCGTCGAATGTCGTGTGTTCATTGATGGCGCCGGTGAGATACCCACGCCCGAGTGGGCTGTAGGGGACGAACCCGATGCCGAGTTCTTCGCACGTCGGCAGCACGTCGGCCTCGACGACGCGCCACCACAGCGAATACTCACTCTGCAGCGCAGTGACGGGTTGTACGGCATGGGCGCGGCGGATCGTGGCGGCGTCGGCTTCTGACAGGCCGAAATGCCGCACCTTGCCCGCCTGGATCAACTCCTGGACTGCGCCGGCGACCTCTTCGATCGGGACTGCCGGATCGACGCGGTGCTGATAGAAAAGGTCGATGGCATCGACGCGCAGCCGTGCGAGGGCGGCGTCGGCGACGCGCCGGATCTGCTCGGGCCGGCTGTCGAGGCCCGACGATGGGTGTGGCCCGCGCACCGGGTCGTGCCGGAAACCGAACTTCGTCGCGATGACGACCTGGCCGCGCCACGGTGCGAGTGCCTCGCCGACCAGGGCTTCGTTCGTGAATGGCCCGTAGACCTCGGCGGTGTCGAAGAAGGTGACGCCGCGCTCGACGGCTGCGCGCAGAAATGCGACCATCTCGGCGTGATCGCCGATTGGTCGGTCGCCGAAGCTCATGCGCATGCAGCCGAGACCGAGTGCCGAGACGGTCGGTCCACGCTGGCCGAGGGATCGTTGTGCGATCTGGGGCATCGGAGTATTCCTGTGGACTATCTGGACAGCGATGCGACGCATGCACGCAGCGAGAACGTGTCGCCGAAC
>CAIQIY010000381.1 GCA_903871975.1 uncultured Chloroflexota bacterium
CCGCGAGCGTGGCATGCTCGGCAGCATCGTGCTGCTGGGTGCAGCACCCGGCATCGTGGCAGATGCCGTGCGAACGACGCTACCGCTCGACCGGGCCGACACCATGCTGGCACTCGCTCTGTTGGCATGGCGGTTTGATCCGACATTGCTGGAGCGATTCGCCCTCACTCCGGACGTGGTACCGATCGTCGCGCTGGAGGGCAGCGACATCATCTGGGAGCACGGTGCAGTGCGCCGCCTCGCCGCCCAGTTCCGCGCCGGACGGAGCGCCGCCGACGAGCAGGCACAGGTCCAGGTGCTCAATGGCACCGATACCATCGGCCTGGCGCGCCGCGTGAGCGATGAACTGAGCGCTGCGGGGTTTCTGGTGCTGCCACCAACCGATGCCACGCGCGCCGACGTCACGAGCAGCGTCGTGTATCTGGCACCCGCGGCGCCACTGACCAGCCGGGCGGTCGCACAGCAGCTGGGCCTCGCGGTGCTGCCCCGCGATCGCGCGCCAGACACCATCACCGCCGCCGGTTCGGTCGTTGTGGTGGTCCTCGGGGCCGATATGGCACGGCAGTGAGCGGCGCAGCGCAGGGTGACGGCGCTGCGCCGACCCACGATGGGACCACGCACCGGCGCCAACGGGCCCGGGCGACACGCGCTGCGTGCCAACACGCGTCACCCGGGGGTGGGCGGCATCAGCCGCGGGGCTCGCGGCCCGCCTGCAACGCCGCCGCGAGATGGGCCGGCAGATCGGCGAAGTGATCGAAGCGCATGCTGAAACGGCCACGCCCCTGCGTCAGCGAGCGCACGTCGGTCGCGTAGCGCAGCACCTCGGCGTACGGCACCTGCGCCGTGATCGTCGTCCAGCCCTCGCCGTCGGGCAACATGCCCAACACCCGGCCGCGGCGCGTCGTCAGGTCGCTCATGATGTCGCCGGCATGGGCATCGGGGATCACCACCACGAGCTCATGGATGGGCTCCATGATCACCGGGCCGGCCTTGGCAGCAGCCAGCCGAAATGCCTCCTGGCCGGCAATCTGAAACGCAATGTCTTTGCTGTCGACCGGATGCATCTTGCCATCGAACAACTCAACGCGCACGTCGACCATCTGGTTGCCCGTGGCGACACCCTCGAGCATCGCTGCGCGCACGCCCTTCTCGACCGACGGCACGAACGCCCGGTCGATCACGCCACCGACGATGGCATTGACAAACTCCAGCGGGTCAGCCCGTGCCGGATCAGGCGGCAGCGGCTCGATGCGCAGGCTGACATCGGCAAACTGGCCGGCACCGCCGGTCTGCTTCTTGTGGCGGTACTGGGCCTCGGCCTTGCCACGGATCGTCTCGCGATATGGCACACGTGGCAGATCGAGCTCGACATCGACGCCAAACTTGCGTTTCATGCGTTCGGCGATCAGCTGCAGGTGTGGCTCACTCAGGCCCGCGAGGAGCGTCTCACCACTCACCGCATCGCGCGACACGTGCAGCGTCGGGTCCTCTTCGACGACGTGATGCAGCGCGCCACCGAGTTTGTCGAGATCGGCGCGGGTGCGTGGCTTGACGAGGACGGTATGCGCCGTCGCCGGGAAGATGATCGGATCGAGCGTGAGCACGCGTTCGCGGCTGCACAACGTATCCCCGGTGAGCACATCGCCGAGTTTGGTGAGTGCACCCACCTCACCCGGGCCCAGGCTGGGCACCAGCATCAGCTCCTTGCCGCGCACCGCGTACAGCTGCCCGAGGCGTTCATCGCGGCCCGTGCGCGGGTTGACTACCGTGCTGCCGCCGGTCAGCGTGCCGCTGAAGATGCGCACGTAGCTGATCTTGCCGTATGGATCGATGAGCGTCTTGAACACCAATGCCGCCAGCGGCCCGGCAGCCTCGGCAGCGATCGCACGGCGCTGCCCACCACCTTCATGGACTGCCACGCTGCGGCGTGCAGCGGTGGGGAAACTGTCGAGGATCCCATTGAGCAACTGGGCCATCCCGGCCACCTGCGTCGCCGAGCCGCAGAAGACCGGCACGATGCTGCCATTGGCGATGCCGCTGCGCAAGCCTCGCTGCAACTCTTCAGCGGTCAGCGCATCGGCGCCACCCTCGAGGTACTTCTCGATCAGGTCGTCATTGGTCGCCGCGATCCGATCGATCAGCACATCACGCCACTGTTGTTCGACGGCGTGGTACTCGGCCGGAATATCAGCCTCGATGAAGGTACCATCGTGGCTCGGCGCAATCATCCAGGCGCGTTGGCGGCGCAGTGAGATGATGCCGGCAAACTCGCGCTCGGCGCCGATCGGCAGCTGCATCGGCACCACCGCCTCATCGAGCCGTTCCCGCGCCTGCTCGACGGTGCGAATGAAGTCGGCATGCTCGCGGTCCATCTTGTTGACGAAGATGATCCGCGGCACCTGTGCTGCGCGAGCCGCCTGCCAAGCCAGCTCGGTGCCCACTTCGACGCCGCCAGCAGCATCGAGCACCAGCACCGCACCATCGACGACGCGCATCGCCGCTGCCATATCGCCGGCGAAGTCGGCATATCCCGGCACATCGATCAACGAGATCTTGTCGCCGTTCCACTCAATCGGCGCCAACCCAAGATTGATCGAATGCCGCAACCGCTGCTCGTCGGGATCGGCATCGGTCACCGTGGTGCCATCCTCGACGCGGCCAGCACGCGCGATCGCGTGCGCCGTCAGCAACAACGCCTCGGTGAGGGTCGTCTTGCCACTGCCACTGTGGCCGAACAGTCCGATCGTGTGGGTTCGTTCCGGAGAGTACCCTTTCATGACTAGCTCACTTTCTGGTGATCATCATCGATCCCATTGGTGTACACCGCACTTCATCGCGCAGCGGGGGGGGTGTCGGGCAACGCACCGGCAGCGGTGCCAGATTCAGGACATCACCATCCCGCCATCGACGGCGATCGTCTGGCCGGTGATGTATGCCGCCGCATCCGATGCCAGAAAACACACGACTGCCGCGACCTCGGCGGCGCTGCCGCAGCGCCTCAGCGGAATGCTCTCGAGCGCCGCGCTGCGGGCGGCCTCGTTGAGCGATGCAGTCATGTCGGTGTCGATGAACCCCGGCGCGACCGCGTTGACGGTCACCTGACGCGACGCGACCTCGCGGGCCATCGAGCGCGTGAACCCGAGCAAGCCGGCCTTGGCGGCGGCATAGTTGGCCTGGCCGGCATTGCCCGCCAAGCCGACCACCGAGCTGATGTTGATGATGCGGCCGTGGGCGCTCTTCAGCAATGGCCGCAATGCGGCGCGCGTGCACAGAAACGCACCACGCAGGTTGGTATCAATCACCGCGTCGAAGTCGTCGTCTTTCATGCGCATCACCAGCCCATCACGGGTGATGCCGGCATTGTTGACCAGGATGTCGAGACCACCACCCAACGCGACGATCTGCTTGATCAGCGCATCGACGGATTCGCGATCGGCGACGTCGGCCTGCACGACATCGGCCCGGCCACCAGCCTCACGGATCTCGGTGGCTACCTGTTCGGCCGCATCGCTGCGATCACGGTAGTTGATCACGACCCGTGCTCCGGCGGCCGCGAGCGCCAACGCGATCGCACGGCCGATGCCGCGGCTCGCACCAGTGACCAGCGCAACGCGGTTGGTCAGGTCAGGCTGCATGTGATCCTCCCTCCTCAATTCGCGATGTCGTAGAGCG
The DNA here is from genome assembly GCA_903871975.1 of uncultured Chloroflexota bacterium. GTDB lineage: Bacteria > Chloroflexota > Chloroflexia > Chloroflexales > Roseiflexaceae > CAIQIY01. The sequence continues at coordinate 3,673 of CAIQIY010000381.1, forward strand.
TCTGGCCATCGATCAGGACAATCGGCCGATCCTTTGCCGCCTTGGCCGCACCGGGAGTGAACTCGGTCGAGGTGATCACGACGCCGTGACGACAC
>CAIQIY010000382.1 GCA_903871975.1 uncultured Chloroflexota bacterium
ACTTCTTCGCCCTTGTTCTCGAAGATCAGGACTTGGCGCACGCCGGCGAGGCGCCGCAGCTCGCGCATCTGTGCCTGCCAGGTCGCGATGACTGCCGCCACGCGCTCGAGCGGCAATTCGGCCATGGTGGCATCGTGGCGTGGGCTGAAGCAGATGACGCGTGCCACGCCATCGGCGCGGCGCACGCGGTACGGCGCGGGTGGCTCGAACAGCTGCTCGGGCGCACGCGGCCCGACACAGGGGTGATCGTTGTCGAACACAAACACGCCATCGTAGTCGGGGTTGAGCGCGCCGCCGCTGCGCTGATTGCCCGGGCACAGGTAGCACGCCGGATCGTAGGGGATGCTCCGCGCCGGCGCGGCCACGGTGCTGCCGATCCATGGCCGCGACTGGCGATGCGCTGCCACGATCACCCACTCGGCGCGCAGTGGGTGCCAGCGCTCTTCCCAGGTGGCTTCATGATCCATCGCCCGCCCGCCTTTCCTCGCCCGCCGCCCGACGACCATGCTGCCCATTCTACCCGGCATGCTATACTCGGTGCAACATCCGTCGTGACCACGGGGGGAGCCATGAGTGATCAGGCATTGGCGTTGCGCGCATTCGGTCGGACCGGCATCGACGTGACGCCGTTGTGCATCGGCTGTGCGCCGCTCGGCGACATGCCCGACACGTTTGCCTACGGCGTGAGCGAGGCACAGGCGCTGGAGACGCTGCGCGCGGCATTTGTCGGGCCGATCCGGTTCATCGATACGGCAGCCTCCTACGGCGACGGCGAGGCCGAACGGCGCATCGGGCTGGTGCTGCGCGAGCTCGGTGGCCTGCCGGCCGGATATGTGCTGGCGTCCAAGGCCGACCGCGACGTGCACACCGGCGAGTTCAGCGGCGACCAGATGCGTCGCTCGGTCGAGCGGAGCCTGCGCCTGCTCGGCGTCGATCAGATCGAAATCATGCATCTGCATGATCCCGAACACACCACGTTTGCGGCGTGCATGGCGCCGGGCGGCCCCGTCGAGGTGCTGGTGCAGCTGCAGGCCGAAGGCCTGGTGCGCCATCTCGGTGTCGCCGGTGGCCCGGCCGACCTGATGATCCGCTATGTTGAGACGGGGGTGTTTGCGGCGGTGATCACCCACAATCGCTACACACTGCTGAATCGCTCGGCGGATCGCTTGCTGACGGTGGCGGCCGAACGTGGGCTGGCGGTGCTGAATGCGGCGCCGTACGGCAGCGGCTTGCTGGCCAAGGGGCCGCGCGCATATCCGCGCTATGCCTATCAGGCCGCGCGGCCGGTGGTGCTCGAGCGTGCGCTGGCGCTCGAGGCGATCTGCGAGCGCCACGGCGTACCGCTCGCGGCAGCCGCATTGCAGTTCTCGACCCGTGATCCGCGCATCACCTCGACGATCATCGGCATGACGCGCCCGGAGCGCATCGCACAGACGGTGGCACTCGCGACGTGTGCCATCCCGCCGGCACTGTGGGATGAACTCGCCACCGTGCCGTTCGACGTCGATGACC
>CAIQIY010000383.1 GCA_903871975.1 uncultured Chloroflexota bacterium
CCACGGTTCGGATGGCCCCGCGTGATGATGCGACTGTCAACATTCCTCCTCCTGCGACCCGGGGGTTGGCGCGGTCCAGCGTCGTGCCGCTGGTCGTGCTGCTGGCCGTCCTCGGCCTCGCGCTGGCCTTCGCGGTGAGCCGGGCACGCGAGCCGGCGCGCGATCATGGCTGGATCGACGTGCCGGCTGGCGCGGGGGTCGCCGCGTTTCGCATCGCGCGCACCGAGGTGACCAACGCGCAGTACGCGGCGTGTCTGGCGGCGCGTGGTTGCACCCGACCGTACGACACCACGCGCCTCGATGATCCGGCGTTTGCCGATTGGCCGGTGGTCTATGTGACGATCCGCCAGGCGCGCGAGTATGCTGCGTGGGCTGGTGGGCGGCTGCCGGCCGAGGCGGAGTGGCAGCAGGCGTGCGCCAGCGATGGGCAGCCGCAGCCCTGGGGCAATGCGCTGCCGGATGCCCGCCGTGCGACGCTCGACGCCGCAGACGCCGGCGCCGTCGGCCGACGACCCGATGGTGCTACCCGTGAAGGCGCATTGGACGTGGTCGGCAATGTGTGGGAATGGGTCGATGCCGCAGACTCCGATGTCGTGCGCGGCGGCGGTTTCGACACGCCAGGCATCACGGCGGGGTGCGCGTCGCGCCAGCAGCATCAGATCACGGTGCGCCAGCAGAACATCGGCTTTCGCATCGCCGCCGACGATGGGCCACGGCTCGGCTGGTGGGGCGCAGTCGCTGCGCTCGGCGTGGCGCTGGTGCTGAACCTTGTGGCGATCGTGCGCCGGCTGCGCGCCGCTGCACGTGGTGTGACGGTATCGCAACACTGAGCGCGTCGCCTGACGGGCGAGCTGGCCGGGCGGCACGTTGCCGAGTGCCCGGGCGTCGTGGCGTGATGCGTTGCCGGAGCGCGCCAACCGGCTGTGATGAGGGAGTGGCATGCGCATCGTGCACGTCTACAAGGCGTATCCGCCGGTGTTTGGCGGAATCGAGCAGCACCTGCGCGACGTGTGTGAGGGATTGGCGGCGCGTGGGCATCAGGTGACGGCGCTGACGGTGGCGGCCGGGCGACGCACGCAGATCAGCCGGCGCGGCGGGGTGCAGCTGATCGAGGCGGCTGGCCTGATGACGCTGGCTTCGACGCCGCTGAGCCTGATGCAGCTGTGGTGGGCGCGGCAGCTGACCGCCGACGTGGTGCATCTTCAGATGCCATATCCGCCGGGCGACCTGGCGGCACGCCTGGCGCCTGGTGGGCCCCCACTGGTGGTGAGCTATCAGAGTGATGTCGTGCGGCAACAGCGGCTGCTGGCCTGGTATCGGCCGTTGCTCGAGCAGACGTTGCAACGCGCCCGCCGCATCATCGTATCGAATCCTCGCACACTGGACTCGTCGCCGTGGCTGGCGCCACACCGGCAGCGGTGCACCGTCATTCCCCTCGGCGTCGATGTGCTGCGGTTTGCGCCGGGCGAGCGCACGGCGCATCCGTTGCGCATCGGCTTTGTCGGCCGGCTGCGCTACTACAAGGGGTTGCCGACGCTGATCGAGGCATGTGCGCAGCTGCCCGACACCGTCGAATGCCTGATCGCCGGCGATGGCCCCCAGCGCGCGGCGCTCGAGCATCAGGCGCATGCGCGTGGCATCGCCGGTCGGCTGCGGTTCGTCGGCGACATCGCCGAAGCCGAGCTGCCGGCGTTCTATCGCAGCCTCGACCTGCTGGTTCTGCCATCGCACCTGCGCGCCGAGGCGTTCGGCATCGTCCTCGCCGAGGCGCTGGCATCGGGTGTGCCATGTGTCTCGACCGAGTTGGGGACCGGCACGTCGTGGGTCAACCAGCACGGCACGACCGGGCTGGTCGTGGCGCCGGGCGACGCAACGGCGCTGGCCGAAGCCATCCGCCAGCTCCTCGCGGATCCGGCGATGCGTCAGCGGATGGCTACGGCAGCCCGGACACGCGCGCTCGAGCAGTTCGATCGGTGCGCGATGCTCGATCGCATCGAGCAGGTGTACCATGCGGTACGAACCGACTGAGCATGCGGCGGCGTGCGATACGCTTCAGAACAGCAGACGCCCGAGCTATCGGCTTCCGTCGATGCTGAGCGGGTGGCGATCGCCGAGTGCCGCGAACAATGCCAGTACCATGCGC
>CAIQIY010000384.1 GCA_903871975.1 uncultured Chloroflexota bacterium
GATCTGACGCATGCGTTCGGGATCAAACCGGAAGTTCTCGACGAGTTCGATGATGTACTGAAAGTGGTGTTGCGGAATGGCGACGAACAGCTCGCCCGGCGCGAGCCGATTGAACGCACGCCCACCGCCATCGCCGATGGCAAACACGCTGTTGCGCGTGTGCCACGGGGCGGCGAAGATCGATGAGCACGCCGACGCGCCCAACTCGCCGTGAGGGAAGGTACCTTCGCGCACTGATGCGGCACCGGCGATCTGCATCGCGTGCAGCGCATCGGTGACGCAGATCAGCAGATCGACCGGCATACCCGGAGGCACATCGTCGAGCGGTGCCGCAGCGAGCGCCGTGATGCTACCCACAGGCAGCGAGTAGCTCTGCTCCTTGTTGCGTCGGGCACCCTGTTCGGTGAAGAATCCCTGTGCCATCGTCAGGTACTCGCCATTGCGAATGAACGCCGCGGCGTCTGGCAACAGGCCAAGATGATACTGCCCGACCCAGCAATCGTGATGGGCCGCATCAACGTAGATCCGGCGGCCGGCTTCGGCGGCACGCACGATGCCGCAGGCCACCACGTTGACCGGCTCGTAGCCGGCCGGGGCACCATCGCGGCAGTAGGTGATCGCGACCGGGCGACGCTTGACTTTCAGCTGCTCGACGAGCACACGGTGCAGGTCACGCAGATCGACAGATTCGCTCATCGGTGGCTCCTGTCAGCGATAGGCCGGCGCATCGGCGTGACGCAAGTCGACGTAGCTGAACGTCTGCCCGGAACGCCGCAGCGCCGAGAGGAACGCCACCTTGTGATCCAGGTCGTCGATCTCGCCGATGCGAATCTCGATCGAGCCCGATGTGACGGTGATGCCTTCACGCTCGCTCCGGTCGAGATCGGTCACGTGCATGCCGATCGATTCGATCAGTTGCTGCACCTTGCGCTGGATCGGATCGCTGGTCTGCACCTGCGGGATCGCCGCGTCGAGCGTGAAGACCGGCATCGCGCGCGCCGCGGCCCGGCCACCGAACAACTCGTCAGTCTGCGCCGAGGTCGGCCGGCCGTCGGGCTCGTTGGCGCCGAAGACCCGCAGGAAGGCGTCGTATTCGAGGGGCCGGTAATCGTTGACCGGCGGCAATTCGCGCCGATGGATCTTGCCGGCGAGCTCGCCGAAGATGGCATCAAACTGCGGCTCCTCAAGCGCCAGCCGGCACGCGTCGGCGAGTTCGCGCACCGTGCGACTGAGTGGCACGCGCGTCAGGATCGGTAACCCTACGGCGCGCGCGTACAGATCCGCGGTGTCGCTGCCGTCATCGCGGTTGACGACCAGCCCGAGCAACGAGGTGCGCCCACCCATCGAACGGAAGTACTGCGCCGCCCGGGCGATGTTGTTGGCGGCATACAGCGACTGCCGATCATGCCCGACGACGATGATCACTTCTTCGGCCAGCGAGCGCGCCAGTGGCGTCGCAAAGCCACCACACACCACGTCGCCGAGAAAGTCCATCACGACATAGTCGAGGTTCCACTTGCTCATCCCGAGGGTTTCGAGGGTCTTGAACCCCGATGAGATGCC
>CAIQIY010000385.1 GCA_903871975.1 uncultured Chloroflexota bacterium
AGTTGTCGGGATCTGGCCCGGGCCGCAGAAACGCTTCGCGATGCCGCCGCTCCCAGTGGTGGCCGTCGCGGCTGGTCATGAAGATCGCGTCGGATAGCCCATTGTACCACGTCGGATCGAGTTGGCGTTCCGGGAAGAACCGTTTGGGGAACATCAGCCGGATATGTGGCGCGCGCGGATACGGCGTCGCCGAGTTCTCGTACAGGTGCTCGCGTGGCGCGTCGCCCAGGTCGATGAATTGCAGCGCCGACCACGTTACGAAGTCGCGCGAGACGCTGCGGCGGATGGCGCGTATGCCGTCGATCCAGCCACGACAGTACAACTCGTATTCACCGGTCAGCCCGTTCCAGAACACGAGGTTCTGTGAGTCGAACCATGGGCGTTCGCCGGCTGGTGCGACGAGCAGGGGATCGGCGACCAGGCGGAAGTGGATGCCGTCGGGCGATGCGAAGCCGCGCAGCGTATCGCGGCCATCGATCTTGGCGCCGATGCCGATGGCTTTGTAGCGGGCATCGGCGGCGGCGGCAGGATTGCCGTCGATGAACACGCTGATGCTGTGGGCGGCGCTGCCGTCGATCAGGATGTTGTTGGCGCGTGATCCGCCGTGCTCGACGAGGCCGAGCGTCGGGCGCTGCCAGGTGACTGCATCATCGCTCTCGGCGTACGCCAGGCGCTGGTCGCCATCGCCGCCGGCGCGGTACCACATGCGGAAGCGCCCGCCATCGTGGCGCACATTCGGCACCCAGCTGATCGGCCCTTCCCACGGCTGGTCGAAGCGCAATACCGTCTCGCGCAGCACCGGGGCATGCAGCCGCTGGCGCACGCCGGCGAGACGCTCGATCAGCCAGCCGTCCCACAGCGGCTCGAGGCGGCTGCCGATCTCGCGCAGCTCATCCATTACCCACCTCCAGGCGCGTCGTCGTGCCGGTGGCAGCGGCGTGGTGCGCTGCCTCGATCACCCGCAGCGTCGCGATCGCATCCTCGATGCGATAGCCGCTGGTGCCGACGCCGCGGATGGCATCGCAGAAGCGGCGCATCAGCGCCAGGCCCTCGGCGCCATAGCCCGGCACCCGCGCCAACGGCATCGCGAAGCTGCGCTGCGGTGCCGTGGCCCACGACGGATGGGCGCTCTTGATCACCAGGCTCTCCTGATCGACGTCCCAGCGGATCCAGCCGTCGGAACCGCGCAGGCCGATGAACAGCTCGCTGTCGCCGGCAGTCAGATAGCCGGTGTGCAACGAGCCCACCATGCCGTTGTCGAAGCGCAGCGCCACCGCCGCCATATCCTCGACGTCGATCGCATGACCACCGACGTTCGCCTCGATCGCCGCCACCTGCGTGATCTCGGCACCGCTGAGCGCGCGCATCAGGTCGATCCAGTGGCATCCGAGCCAGTTGAGGATGCCGCCGCCCGACAGTGCACGCTGGAATGGCCAGTTGCCCGGCCCGCGCCGCGTCACGCTCGACGTGATGAAACGCACCTCGATCGAGGAGAGCCGCCCGAGCAGGCCCGCGTCCAGCGTCTCGCGGATGAGCTGGCTGGCAGGATGGAAGCGCCACGAGTAGCCGGTGGAGAAGTGCAGCCGATGCTGTTCGATGGCGGCGGCCACCGGCAGCAGCTGGTCGGCGAACGCTGCACACGGCTTCTCGAGCCACAGGTGCACGCCGGCCCGCACGGCCGGTAGCGCCAGCTCGGGCATCTGGGCCACGATCCCCGAGACCAGCACGGCGTCGGGGCGCGTGCGCTCGACGAGCTCGGCGACGCTCGCGGCGAATGGCAGGGCGCGGTGTGCCTCGCCGAGGCGCGCCTGTGCCGTCGTCGGGTCCGGATCATACAAGCCGACCAGCTCGACGTCGTCGAGCAGCCCGAGAGTCTCGCGATACATCGAGGCGTGAATGGCGGTGACGCCCACCTGGGCGAAGCGCAAGCGGCTCACAGGATCCTCCCCGCGCGGCGGCGCATCAGTGGATCACCAGCGTCTGGCTGGCAGCATCGGCGGGCAATGGCAGCGCCACCGGGTGCATGCCGGCAGCCGACGAGCGATGGAATGCGACGATGGTCTCCAGCGCCACTCGGCCATCCTCGCCCGATGAGCGCGGCCGCGTACCGTCGGCGATGCACGCCATCAGCTCGCGGTACGCATCCTGCTCGGCCAGCCCGACCGGCCCGCGCGGCAGGCTGAATGGCGTGCGCTGCGGCATGGTCCAACTCTGCGTCAGGCTGCGGGTGTCGGCATCGCGCACGCGCAGATCGACCTCCCAGTCGATCTCGCAGACGGTGAGCCAGCCGCGGGTGCCGCAGAACGTATAGGTGTATGGCAGCAGCACGTCGCTCATGAAGTCGAATGCCATGCGCACGCCGTTCGCATAGGTGATGAACCCAATGCCGCCCGGGTCATTGGCCAGGCGCGCGGCGAATCCCGGATGATCGTCGACACGCGTGGTATCGAGACCATGCACCAGCCGGCCGACGACCTCGACGGGCTGGCTGTCGAGAATGAAGTTGAGTGCATCGAAGAAGTGCGTGCCGTTTGAGCCGACGCGCCCGGTAGCCCAGAACATCGAACCGTGGGTGACGCGGCCGATGATGCCGCTGCGGAGTGCGTCGCGCAGACCACAGATTTCGGGCATCCAGCGCCGCTGGTGTCCCATCATGAAGACGGTGCCGCTGGCGGCGCAGTCGGCGATGATCTGCTCGGCGTCGGCCAACGAACACGCCATCGGTTTCTCGCAGTAGATGCCGCCGATGCCCATGGCGCACAGGTCGCGCGTGATGGCGGCATGGAGTGGCCCGGTGGTGCCGAGCAACGCGATGTCGAGCCGCGCCTCGCGCATCATCGTGGCGTGATCCGGATACACGGCGATCTCACCGAGCTCGGCGCGCGCCAGCTCGCGCCGCTCGGCAGTCAGATCGGCTGCGGCGACCAGCTGCATGCCGTCGACGCCGGCGACGTAGCGCGCCAGCTGGCGCCCACGCCCGCCACAGCCGACGAGCCCCACGCGATACTGCTTCATGATGCTCCCGCTGTCGTGCCGGCGCTGCCGCTGATCCCGCCACCTGGCGTCAGCTTGAACAACGTCCTGGCCGTCTGATACATCACCTGCGCCTCCTGCGCTGCCGTGAACCCGGCATCGTGGTAGGTTCCGAGGACGAACCCCGGGTGCAGCAGGTCCTGATCCGAGCCGTACATCAGTCGCTCGGGCCCGACTGCCGCGAGCGCGTCGGGGATGATGCCGCGGGTCGCGCGGCTGCTGCAGAACTCGAGGTAGATGTTTGGGCAATCGGCGACGATGGCGCCGGTGCCGCGTGGACCGCCGTGGGCCACGATGATCGGCAGCTGCGGATGCGCCCGCGCCAGATCGCGAATGGCATGGACCCAGCCGGGGCCATCGTTGTGGATCTTCACTGGCCGGCCGTGGCGTGCAATCTCGACGAACAGGGCGCGCATCGCTTCGCCGCCGGTGTGTTGTTGCGAGTACTCACAATGGATCTTCGCGCCGACGAATTTGGGGTGCTGGTAATACCGGTCCATCTCGGCGACCGAGCCGGCCAGATCGTTGGCGTTGACCACGACATAGCCAAGAAAGCCGGGCACCGGCTCGATCAACGCCTGCATCTCGCGGTTGCCGGCGGCCATGTCCGAGAAGATGCCGACCGACGACGAGCCGATCATGTATTCGATCCCGTAGTGGCGGCAGTCGTCGAGTGCCGTCGCGGCGCCGCTGGCATCGATCGGGAAGCGATAGGAATCGGCATGGAGATGCGCGTGGCAGTCGATGATCGGCCCGGCGGCGAAGCGCTCGGCGGCCGGCCGAACCGGCGCTGGCGGCGCAGCGATGCGCAACAGGCGTTCGGCATTGCCATGCAGGATGGCGGCACGCTCGATGTCGTTCAGCTCTGCACGGAACACGACGTTCATGCTGGCCTGCGGCGCGTAGTCCGGCGCACCGCTGCCGTAGAGGATGCGCGTCACGCCGCCGAGTTCGCGCCGGATGGTCTCGATGACGCCGGGCATCGCCAGCCGGCTGGTGTCGAGCGCGAGGCGTGGGTATTCGCGCGCTGCAGCGAGCACCTGGGCGAGGACGTCGTACGAGGCGCCGAGCAGCACCAGCGGCAGGCCGACGTCGGCGACGCTGCGGACGAGCGCCTCGATCTGGCTGATGCTGCCGGCGGGCGCCAGTATGGGTAGCCCCAGTGGGGCCACGGCACGCAGCACCCGGCGGAACATGGCGCTGTCGGGTGGCCAGAGCTGGCCCCACGAGCCACAGTCGAAGCGCAATGCCCGGAACCCACCGGCGGCGATCTGTGCCACATCGGCTTCGAGCCCGATGCCGCGCAGCGGATTGATCGTCGCTGCGGCGATCAGGCGTGGGTCGGCGTGACACCGCAGCGCAGTCTCGCGGTTGCCCGCGACGTGATCGTCGCGCGTGCCGCGCAGCGACAACGTCAGGGCCGCCGCGATCCCGCCGACATCCATCAGCTGTCGCAGCGTCGCCAGCGAGTGATCATCGTTGTCGCCCGGCACCACGCCGAAGCTGGTATTGATGTCGATCGCGTACACGATGCCTCCTCAGCGCAGGTCGCTCGCGGCGATGACGTTCAGCAACGCATCACCCCGCATCCAGGCCGCCAGATTATGGGCGAATAGCTCCCACAGGCGCGGCAGGAACATCCGGCTGCCGGTCGAGCCGGAGATATGCGGCGTCAGCACCGCGCTGGGCATGTCCCACAGCGGGTGCTCGAGTGGTAGCGGATACGCGAAGTGCGTGTCGAGCGCGACGCCACCGATCCAGCCCTCGGTCAACGCGCGCAGCAGCGCCGTCTCATCGATCAGGCGGCCGCGGCTTGGGTTGAGCACGACGGCGTGGGTTGGCAAGGCGCGCAGTTCGCGCTCGCCGATCAGGCTGCGCGTGCCCGCCGCGATCGGGATCGTCAGCGCCAGGTAGTCGAGTTGACCCAGGAACTCCTCGCGCTCGTCGAAGGTGTAGCGCCGCTCCGGCAGTGCGCCGGCGATGTCGCTGCTGCCCGGCACTGCATAATGGCCGGCGCGCGGCCCGATCGGCGCACGAGTCATCACGCTGATCGTGAGGCCGAACGCCGTCGCGAGTTGTGCGAGGGTACGCCCGATGCTGCCGTAGCCGACGATCCCCAGCCGCCGCCCACGCAATTCCGACTGAAAGCGCGGCAGGCGTTCCCAGGCGTGGCGCCGCTGCATGTCGAACAGGCCGCGCATGTCGCGCTCGAATGTCAGCATCATCGCGAGACACCACTCGGCGATCGGCACGTCATTCACGCCGCTGGCATTGGTCACGATCACGTGCTCGCCGAGCCCCTGGCCAGCGACGTGCTCGTACCCCGCCGAGCTCAACTGCAGCCAGCGCAGGTTGGTCAGGTCGGCCAGATTGGCCGGCACGCCATCGGCGAACAGCACACGGCAGCGTGCTGCGAGCCCGGCCTCGAGCTGGCTCTCGCCGTCGAACATCGGCACGACCGTGACTGCGGCGGCACCTGCCAGGCGCCGTACGGCTGCCAGGCCAGCGTCGTCGATCCGTTGTGCAATGATGACTGCATCGGGATTCACGTGTGCATCACTCCGTCACGAGTTCGGCCGCATACAATCGTGGTTCGTTGTGGGGCTGGCGCCGCATGCTGATGCGCAGCCGAACCGTCTGGCCCGCCAGCGCCGCCAGCGGTGCCCCCGGCCAGCGCACCGGGCAGTCGAAGCCACGGTCGACGTCGAGCACGCCGGCCGTGTCGCCCCCATAGCCGTCGAGCAGGCGAAAGCGCGCGTCGGCGACGGCGACGGTGAACCCGGCACCGCCGTCGACGTTCAGCAGCAGGTGCGCGGCCGGCGGCACGACGAATGGTGCCGTCCAGACGACGCCCTCGTCGAGGTCGTAGGTCGTCGCCGGGTCGTAGCGGTTGCTGCCGTGCTGCCGGATCAGTGCCTCGGGGTCGGGGTTGAGCGCCAGATAGCCCCAACGGTCGCGCGGGAGCGTGGCCAGCGCGACATCGCCGTAGTAGGCCTCGCCGTATGGCGCATTGCGCCAGCGGTCGAAGTAGATGCGCGTCTCGTCGCCGACGTTCAGGATGCCGTTGCCTTGCGCCAGGATCGTCGGGTATTGCGTGCCCTGCCACGCTGGCGCCGGCGCGTCGTCGGCTGCGATGAAGACATGCCCCTTGGCTGGCTCGCGGAAGTGCAGCCCGTCGTTGCTCACGACGAGCGACAGGTCGCAGGTGATCTGGTGAAAGTCGGGATGGTTGTGCCAGCGGCCGAACAGCCCGATGCATACCGAACCGAAGCTGGCGGCGCCGATGCCGATGTGTACCTGATCGTACGGCTGGCGCAGGCCACGGTCCGCATGATCGGCTGGCTCGGGCAACGTGAAGGACTCGACGGTCTCCTCGAGCCAGTGGTCGAAGTCGCTCGAGACCCAGGCGTATGCCTGGCGCCCCATCAGCCCGCCACCTTCGCTGCGGCGCCACGGCGAGATCGTCTGGGCGTTGACGATGTACAGGCCATCGTGATAGTAGAATGAGGCTTGTTCGAGGAATTCGCGGATGATCAGCTCGCGCCCCGGCGTCCAGTGCAGCCCGTCGGGGCTGGTGGCGGTGCGCATCGACCAGTATGGCCCGGTGTGCGGATTGTAGACCAGCTTGTAGCGGCGCATCGGGTCTGGATCGTCGTCGTCCCGGATGAGCGTGACCCCTTCGATCCGCGCCTCGGGGAGCGCGATGGCGTTGTTGGCCCGGCTGCCACGAAATGCGATCTGGTTGAGGATCGGCCGCTGCCACGTGAGGCCGTCGTCGCTCTCGGCATAGGCGATCGGCCCCTGCGTCAGCGTTCCGGGCTCGTCGCCGAGTGCGACCGGGTAGTACCACATGCGGAACCGCCCACCCTCGTGCAGGACGGTGCCGTAAAAGTGTGCCGCGATCTGATCAGGTGCCTGTGGATCGTCGCGCCGCGGCGCCAGCACTGGCTCGGCACGAATCACCGGCCGGCTGATGCAGAGATGCAGGTTGCGCCGCAGGGGCAGCGCGTGATCGTCGATGGCGAGCCAGAGGGTGCGCCGAACTGGCGCACGTGGCGTCGCGTGCTGGTCATTGTGTGTCATGGTCCGAACTCTCCGCTGCGCCACGCCATCGTGGCTGTCGTTGTGCCGACAGGACGAATCGCCGACTCGTTGACCGACCATCCTGCATGGAGTATAATGCTGGTCTGACCACCCGACCGTCCCATAGTAGCGAAGAAGTGCAGCGTTGTCAAGTTGCATACCGGAGGGAGATCGATGACGACCAACCAGCGCGACCCGCGGGTCGCTCGTTCGTACGCCGTCTACGACGAAGCGCTCGAGTTGATCCCGGGCGGAGCGCAACTGATCAGTCGGCGGCCGACGCTGTACGCGCCGGGGCTGACGCCGCCGTACGTGGCGCGCGGCAAGGGCGCCTACTTCTGGGACCTCGACGGCAACCGGTATCTCGATTTGATGATGTGTGTCGGCGCGTCGATCCTGGGGTATGCCGACGACGTCGTCGATGCGGCGGTGATCGCGCAGATCCGCGATGGCACCGCCTACAGCGTGAGCCATCCGCTCGAGGTCGAGCTCGCCCGCGAGCTGGTCGACGTCATCCCGTGTGCCGAGGCGGTGCGGTACTGCAAGGGTGGCGGCGAAGCCGACGCGATCGCGGTGCGCATCGCGCGGGCCTACACCGGGCGCGAAATTGTGCTGTTCTGTGGCTATCACGGCTGGCATGACTGGTACCTCGCCGCCAACCTGGAGAGCGACGCGGTGCTCGACAGCCACCTGTTGCCCGGCATCCGGCCCGACGGTGTACCACATGGCCTGGCCGGTACCTGCCTCCCGTTCCGCTATAACGATCTCGGTTCGCTGCAGGGCCAGCTCGAGCAGCATCGCGGCCAGGTTGCCTGCATCATCATGGAAGCGGCGCGTGGCGCCGCGTTGCCGCAGCCCGGCTTCCTCGAGGGTGTCCGGCGCCTCGCCGACGAGCACGGCGCGCTGCTGATCTTCGACGAGGTCGTCACCGGCTTCCGGCTGGCGCTCGGTGGCGCCCAGGAGCGCTTTGGCGTCATCCCCGATCTGGCGACCTATGCCAAGTCGATCTCGAACGGCTATGCCATGGGTGCGGTGGTGGGTCGCCGCGATGTGATGCAGATCGCCGGCCAGCTGTTCATCAGCAGCACGTACTGGTCCGATGCCGTCGGGCTGGCGGCATCGCTGGCGACCATCCGCGAGTTGCGCCGCCGCGATGCCTACCGGGGCCTGGCCGAGGCGGGCGCACGCTTCCAGGCCAGCTTCGATGCCATCGCGACGGAATACGGCCTGCCGTTGTACGCCAGCGGCCTGCCCGAGCTGGTCGCCATCGGTTCGCGCACGGGCGATCCGGCGCTGACGCGCTGCCTGAAGGACTACTATGTCCAGGAGTTGACGCGTCGCGGGATCTTTGCCGGATTCGGCGTCAATACCTGCCTGGCGCATGGCCCCGCCGAACTCGGGCTGGTCGAGGCGGCGTTGCGCGAGGTGGCACCGCTGCTGCGCGCCGCGCTCGACGCGGGCGACTGGGAGCAGCGGCTGCACGCGCGGAGCGTCGATGCGTTCCGCCGTCAGGTTGGCTAGCTGGGCAGGTGTGCGTCGGCCGAACGCTGGTGTGTGGCGGCGCCCGGCCTGACGGCGCCCCCAGCGCTGCCGTCGGCCGGGTATAATGTCGGTGTGGGCATGGTCCGCCTCGCCGGCGCTCACCACAGGCATGGCAGGCGGGCGTCGGAGGGTCATCGTGTCACTGCGCCTGCGCCTGACGCTCTCGTATCTCGGCTTCTTCGCCCTCGCGCTGCTCTTGCTCAACGGTGGGCTGTATTTCGCCGTGCGCCAGGCGCTGATCGGTGGCAT
>CAIQIY010000386.1 GCA_903871975.1 uncultured Chloroflexota bacterium
GCGCGTGATGCCGTGCGCCGCTGCCAGCGCACCGACGCGCGCCGCGTTGCGCCCGACCAGAATCGGATCCGGCATGATGGTGTCGCCATCGCTGCACCGTACCCCGCCTTGTGCGCGGATGGCCAGAATCGAACGGATGAGGTGCTGGTTCGTCCCCATGCGCCCGGTCACGCCGTTCATGATGACGCCGATGGTTCGCGTGGCCACGTGCTGCTCCTGGTCGTGCGGCGATTACGGTGGAAAACGCTTTCCGGTGCTGTTGCCGCAACAATAGCACGCTGCGCCCCATCCTGTCAATGGGGCACAGGCTTCGTTCGGGGCTACGTCAACGTGGGAGCGGCAGCCCTTCGCGTCTTCGTATCGTCGTGCCTTCGTGTGACCTCCACGCCTGCCACAGGAGCGGCATGCGCTACAATGGGCGCGGGCACTTCGCCCTATCTGCGATCGATGGCAAAGGAGCGATCTGATGGCACCGTTCAACGGCCTCGGCATGCATCTCGGCACGCTGGCACGGCTTTCGCCGGCACGCACCCGTTCGATCAGCCCGGAGAACTTCACCGGCGAGAAGGGCCGTGGTGGCATGGCCACCGAAGGCACCGGCGCGAGCTGCGCCCGCGATCTGGGCGTGGGCTGGAAGATCTCGCCATCCATCCGGATCGCCTCGGGCGAGACACGGGTCATCGCCGACATCACCGGCTCGGGCGCGATCCAGCAGATCTGGATGACGCCGACCGGCCACTGGCGCCATGCCATCCTGCGCATCTACTGGGACGGCAGCGACGTTCCGGCGGTCGAGTGCCCGGTGGGCGATTTCTTCGCCTGTGGTTGGGGCCAGTACGCGCAGGTGAGCTCGCTGGCGGTGTGCGTCAACCCCGGCAGCGCGTTCAATTGCTACTGGGAGATGCCGTACCGTACTGGATGTCGCATGACGATGTCGAACATCGCCGACAAGGAGATGACGCTCTACTATCAGATCAATTACACCGAGACCGACGTGCCCGACGATGTGGCCTACTTCCACGCCCAGTTCCGCCGGGTCAATCCGCTGCCCTACCGCGAGGTGTACACCATCCTCGATGGCGTGCGCGGCCGGGGCCAGTATGTCGGCACCTATATGGCCTGGGGGGTCAACAACTGCGGCTGGTGGGGCGAAGGCGAGATCAAGTTCTTCATGGACGGCGATGGCGATTATCCGACGATCTGTGGTACGGGCACCGAGGATTACTTCTGTGGCTCATACAACTTCGACCTCGGCAAGGAGCACGGCGGCTATCGTGAGTTCACGACGCCGTACGCCGGCTTGCCCCAGGTGATCCGCCCCGATGGCACCTATCGCTCGCAGCAGCGGTTCGGCATGTATCGCTGGCATATCATGGATCCGATCCGCTTCGAGCATGACCTGCGCGTGACCATCCAGGCGCTGGGCTGGCGCGTCGGCGGCCGCTATCTGCCACTGCAGGACGACATTGCATCGGTGGCGTACTGGTACCAGACGCTGCCGGCGTCGCCGTTCCCGCCGCTGCCGGATGCCGATGGACTGGAGATCATCTGAGCGGCGCTGCTGCCCGGCGGCTCAGCGCTGCAGTGCCTCGTCGGCGAACGAGCGCGGGTCGTCGCGTGGCTCGAGGTGTGTAAACACGACGGCGCCGGGCACCGCCTGGCGCAGGTCGTGCTCGAGCTGTTCGGCCAACGTATGCGCCGCGCGTACCGTCCAGTCGTCGGGTACCAGCACATGCAGCGACACAAAGGCGCGCGCGCCGGACTGGCGCGTGCGCAGGGCGTGGAATGCGACTGGATGCTCCTCGGTGTAGCGCTGCAGCGTGCCGGCGATCCGCTCGCGTTCGGCGGCCGTGACTGCGGTGTCCATCAGGCCCAGCGCCGCGCCACGCACCAGTTCGATGCCGGTACGCACGATCTGCAGCGCGACCAGCAGGGCGATCAGCGGATCGAGCCAGCTGATCCCGCTGAGTGCCACCAGCGCGACCCCCGCGATGACGCCGAGCGTCGTCCAGACGTCGGTGAGCAGGTGGTGTGCGTCGGCCGCCAGCGTGACCGAGCGCAGCTGCGTGGCGGCGCGGCGCAATGTCAGTGCGACGGCGCCGTTGATCGTCGCGGCGACGGCCGAGATCGCCAGGCCGAGGCCGGGCTGCTCGATCGCCTGAGGGGCGAAGAGCCGGTGCAGCGCCGCGTCGGCGATGCTGTAGGCGGCGATCAGCACCAGCCCGCCCTCGATGCCGACAGCGAAGTATTCGGCCTTGGTGTGCCCGTAGGCATGCTCTTCGTCGGGTGGCCGCGCTGCGACCGACAACGCATACAGTGCGATCAGCGCCGCCGCCAGGTTCACCAGCGACTCGAGCGCGTCGGACAGCATGCCGACTGAGTCGGTCACCAGGTAGGCGGCAACCTTGAGGCCGATGGTCAGCAGCGCTGCGCCGATCGAGAACCAGGCGTAGCGCAGGACTCGTCGTCTTGGGTCGGCATCTGCCATGAATCAATCCTCGCCAGCCGGAGCCGGATACGCCGGGCGTGCAGCCATCATACCACCACCGTCCGGTGCGCCGACACTGGTGTATGATGGTGGGGCGGCTGCGCACCGGGCAGCCCGCCACCATAGAACGGAGCATACCGTGACATTCATCGTGACCGATGACTTCTGGGAGCTGTTCCCCACCGCGCGTATCGGCGTCCTGACCGCCCACGGCCTCGTGCGCGATGCAGCGGCTGTTGCGGCGGCCGCGACGCTGCTGGCCGATGTGGCCGCCGGGCGCGCCGCTGAGCTCGTCGGGGTCGATATCGCCACGCATCCGGCAGTTGCGCCCTGGCGCGCCGCCTATCGCCGCTTTGGCCTGAAACCGTCGCAGTACCGTTCATCGATCGAGAGCCTGCTGCGCGCCGCCCAGGCCGGTCGGACCCGCTCGATCGAGCCGCTGGTCGACCTGTACAACGCGGTGTCGCTGCGCCACGCGCTGCCGTGTGGCGGCGAAGATCTCGCGGCGTTGGTCGGGCCGGTGCGCCTCACGCGGGCGGTCGGCGGCGAACCGTTCCGCACGATCGGCGCCACTGCCGATGACCCGCCGCAGCCGGGTGAGGTGGTCTATCGCGACGATGTCGGCGTCATCTGCCGTGGCTGGAATTGGCGCGAGGCCGAACGTACCCGGCTGCGCGATCAGACGCAGGCGGCGCTGTTGGTGTTCGAGGCGCTGCCCGAGCATCCGCCGCAGGTGCTCGACCATGCATTGAACGACATGGCCGAGCTGGTCGGGCGGCAGCTCGCTGCGACGACGCGCTGGTGCGTGCTGACCCAATCCAGCCCGATGTGTGATCTGCCACCAGCCTGAATGGCCGGCCGGGCGTGGTGACCGGCACTCGGGATTCATGGAGGTGTCCATGCGCTGCCCCTGGTTGCTCGCGCCGATCGTCGTGGCGATGTCGCTCGCAGGCGTGCTGATCGCGCCACAGCTACCCGACCCGTCGCCGGTCCACTGGGACGCCGCCGGTACGCCTGATGGCTTCGGCAGCCCGTGGCTGTCGGCGATGCTGCCACCGGCACTCGCGGCACTGACGGTCGTCGGCATGTGGTGGCTGCCGCGGATCGACCGGCGCCGGACGGTTGGCGCGCAGCTGACCGGCGGTGAGTGCCTGATCATGGCGGCCATCGTGCTGTTCTGCGCTGCGTTGCAGGGCATCACGCTCGGCAGCGCGGCCGGCTGGTCGCTCGATGTCGCGCGGGCGCTGCAGTTGGCGCTCGGCGGGCTGGCGCTGGCGCTCGGTGCGGCGTTGCCGCACGTTCCACCGAATACCTTCGTCGGCATCCGGACACCCTGGACACTGGCGGATCCGGTGGTCTGGCAGCGCACCCATGGGTTCGCACGATGGCTGTTCGCCGGCGCCGGCACGCTGCTGCTGGGGCTGGCGCTGCTGGTGCCGGGGGCCACCGGCTTCGTCGTCGGCATCGCTGGCATGCTCGTCGCCGCACTCGCCGCGATCATCGCGTCGGCCGCCATCGCCCGTGGTCGCGAGCAGCGATGATTCGTCGCGCCGATGGGCTCGGCGGCTGGCGCGTCGTCTGCAACACCAGCTGGTGCTCGACGGCGACGTGGGTGTGCAGTCGCGCCTCGGCGCGCGTGGCGTCGTGCGCGCGCAACGCCGCGATGATCGCCCGATGATCCTCGTAGGCCTTGAGGACCCGGCAGACGATCGAGTAGGAGCGGTAGCGGCTGATCTGGTCGCCCAGCCGCTGCAGGAGCATCGCCAGGTTCTCGTTGCACGCCAGCGTGTGGATGGCAGCATGGAACGAACGCCCGGCCTGTAGGGCGTCGTCGTGGCGCCGCCGCAACCAGTGGCTGCGCATGGGCTCGTTCCACTCCCCGATCGCATCGCAGGCCTCGCCGTCGGCATGCTGTGCCGCACGCCGCGCCGCCAGCCCCTCGAGCTCGATGCGGATGCTGTACCGATTGTCGAGTTCGTGCTCCGGCAGCGCTGCAACCTGGTATCCGCCGCTGATCAGCCGCTCGGCAAGCCCTTCGCTCTCGAGCACGTTCAGCGCCTCGTGCATTCGTACAGCCGTGCGGCCGCCACCAACCGGTTGGTGATGAGGCGTGCCGCAGTTGCTCGTAGGCGACGTCGCGCGCCCCGATTGGTCGCAATGGCCTGCTGGTGAACATATTTGTCGTACGCGATCCTCGACGGCGTATTGCTGCATGCATGTGTGCATATGCATGAGGTTCACCACAATGGTCCACGGCAGGCCGCCTGTCAAGCGCGGGGGCAGGGGCAGGGGTGAGATGGTGGTGCAGCGAAGCACGGCGACACGCCGCCGCAGGGCATGATCACCCGCACGCCTGGCAGGAGTGTGGTGCCGGATCAACCGTGATGGCGGGGGCCCGTCATGACGCCACAGCAGCTCGGGGTCGCCCGGCAGTGCACTTCGGATGTGGTCGGGTGATCAGCGAACCCCGGTTGCCCACAGCGCGGCGCGCCACGACGAGCACATCGGCCATTCATGAACACCCACACGATCGCACCACGGCTGGTCACCGGCGCGACGGGCAGCCGGGCCGCCGTACGCCCATACCGGCCACGCCGCCGCATGCAGCGCGCATATCAGCCGCGGGCATCATCATCGGCGCCGACGAGCGCCACGCTGACCTGCCACAACTGCTCCTGGATGGCGACATCGTACGATTGCGGCGACGTCGTCCGTTCGCGTTCGCCATAGAACGCCTTGCCGGTGACCGTCGCGTAGGCCGGGTCGCAGGCCAGGCGCAGCACCGATGCGGCTGCATACTCGACCGGGCGGCCGATGATACGGAACAGCAGTGGCGTGATGCGGCCGAGCACACCGCGCCCGCCGCCGAAGTTTGTCGCCACCGGCCCGGGTGTCACCGCATTGGCCACGATGCCGCGATCGGCGACGCGCCGGGCCAGCGCGCGGCAGAACAACAGGTTCGCCAGCTTGGCCTGGGCATAGACACGAAACGCCTGATACGAGCGCTCGGCCTGCAGATCGGCGAAATCGATCCGACCCGATGCCTCGGCCTGCGAGCTGACGCAGATCACCCGCGCCGGTGCGCCGGCCGTCAGCAGATCGAGCGACGCCAGCGTCAGCTGCACATACGCCAGATGATCCAGCGCCAGCGTCGCCTCGATGCCATCGACGGTGAGCGTCCGGCGGAAGAAGATCCCGCCAGCGTTGTTCACCAGGACATGCAGCCGATCCGTGCGCTGATGCAGCTCGGCGGCCAGCGTGCGGATCTCGCGTTGCGACGAGAGGTCGGCGCGCAGAAACTCGACGAGTGGATTGCCGCTCGCCGCACGGATGGCATCGCGGACCGCTGCGCCCTTGGTCGCGTCGCGGCCCGCCAGCCACACCGTCGCCCCGCGCTGCGCGAGCCCCTCGGCCGTCGCGCGGCCGATCCCCGACGTCGCACCCGTCACCAGGCAGATGCGTCCGACCATCGATGCGTCCTGCATGCTCATCCTCCATCGCGTGTGCCGTCACCAGTGTGTACGCACGTGATGCGCCGGCGGTCGTCTGGTGCGGCTCACTCGAGCGACAAGTCGATGATCTCGCCATGCGCCGGATCAGCGACCCGTGCCACCGGACCGGGGCGCGCCAGCGCGATCGCCGCCGTGACCTGGTCGATCACGGCGGCGGCGTGTGACGGCACCAGGCGGGCGCCGAGGCGCCGGCCGACCCCCACCAGGCTCACCGGGATGGTGACATTCACCGTGGCCCGGCCGCTGCCGACGTCGGTGATGCGCACCCGGAGCAGATGCGCGCCGGGTGCGCTGTGCGCGACGTCACTCGCGGACACGCACCACCAACAGCGGCGTCGCCGTCGCGTGCAGCACCTTGTCGGCGACGCTGCCCAGCGCCCAGCGGCGCAGGCCGCCGCGGCCATGGGTCGCCATCACGATCAGGCTGGCGCCACGCTGTGTCGCCTCGTCGACGATCACGTCGCCCGGCTCGCCGAGTGGCGCTGCGGTGCTGACATCGAGGCCGGCTGCCGTCAGGCTGCGCGCCTCCTCGTCGAGTTCGGCCAGCGCCTGCTGCTGTTGCAGCGCCGACACGTCGGGCATGGCGAACCCGACGCGCATCATCGGTGGTGGAACCATCGCGCTGTCGACTGCGATCGACACGCTGCGCAGCAACAGTATGCGGGCACCCGCAGCCTGCGCCAGTGTGGTGGCCAGCGGCAACGCCTGACGCGCCAGCGCCGAGCCATCGAGCGGGACCAGCAGCAGGCCGAGTTCGGTCGGTGCCGGTGCGGCGTCGGCGCGCACCAGCAACACCGGCGCGTCGGCCAAATGCACGACCCGGTCGGCGACACTGCCCAGTGCCCAGCGGCGCAGCCCACCCAGGCCGTGGGTCGCCATCACGATGATGACGTCGTGGTCGTGGCCAGCCTCGGTGGCGATCGTCTCGGCTGGGCGGCCGACGCGCACCACCGCGGTCACCGTGGCCCCGTCGGCGGTCAGTTCGGCCACGCGCGCTGCGACGTACTCCTGCGCCGCCGCTTGCTGGGCTGCGAGCGACTCGCGCAGATACTCCTGTTCGGCCACGATCGCCTCGCCGGCGGCGTACACCGAGGCCAGCTGGTACATCATCACGTTGGCGCGCTCGATCTCGGCGTCGTCGACGACGCGCAGCAACTGGAGCGGTGCGCCGAGCAGCCGGGCAAGCATGCGTGCATGCGGCAACGCCAGTTCGGCCAGCGCCGACCCATCGAGTGGAACAAGAATCTGCCTCATGACGATCGTCCTCTCCGATATACCACCGGACATTCGTCCGGCAGGAGTCACCCGACACTGGCGGTCGCGATCCCGGTGCCACACCGCCAGCATGGTGGCGATACCAACACCTCACCGCGTACGTATGTCGTCGCGCCACATCCGGCGCAGCGCGACGCACGGCGCTGCGCGCCATGCCCCGACGGCAGTGCTGCGGTGAGCAGATCGCCCACCGTAATCACGCCCAGCGGGCGCCGATCGACGGCGATGGTGGCAGCCGACAGCGCCCGTGCAGCCAACACGTGCGCCACGGCGCCGAGTGGCTCGTGGGGTGCCACCAGGCACCAAGTCGCGCCGAGCCAGGCATCCAGCCGCGCTGTCGCGAGCAGCATCCGCCACTCGCGGGCGCTCAGCGGCGCGTCGTGCGGCTGCAGGGCATGGATCGCCCGCAGCGTCACCATGCCGGCCAGCGCGCCATCGACGAGCACCGGCAGATGGTGCACACCACGCCGTTCCATCAGCCGCTGTGCATCGGCCAGCGAGCATCCGCCATCGAGCGTGATCGCTGGTGCCGTCATCCAGCTCGCTACCGGCTGATCCCAGATCGTCATCGCCACCTCGCCACACGCACGACACAGCGACATTCTCGCCGCGGTGGCGCCAGCACGACGATGAGAAACCATCACGCCGGGGTGCGAACGCGACTACCCGGCAGTCGTCCCGGTGCGCTGATGGGCCGGCAGCAGCGCCCAGACGTGCAGCGGGCGTTCGGCCTGGCGTGGCAGCAACGTACCCGCCATGTACGTCGCCGTCGACACCAGCCGCTGATCGCCCTGCCGCGGCTGCATCGCCACATCGTGGAACACGAACGTACCGCGTTCGAGGCGGAACAGCGCCAGGTCGGCCGTGCTGCCCGGCGCGAGCGTGCCCAGGTCTGGCCGGCGCAATGCCAGCGCCGGGCGCCGCGTGGCGCGATCGATGACATCGGGCAGCGACATGCCGAGGTTGAGGAACTTCGACAGCGTCGTCGGCAGATCGAACATCGGCCCCTGCACACTGAGCTGATGGATGTCGCTGCTGATGACGTCGGGCAGCACGCCCGCCGCCAGTGCCGCCTCGGTGACGCCATAGGCGAACGAGCCGGTGCCATGGCCGATGTCGAGCACCAGGCCAGCGCGCTGCAGCTCGATGATCAGCGGGTCGATGCGGCCGGCATCATCGGCGATGCGGTGATTGCCACCGGTGAAGCAGTGCGTGAGGATATCGCCGGGGCGCAGCAGCGCCGCGATCTCGCGCAGCGACGGCGGGCCGTTGCCGATGTGCACCATCAGCGGCAACGCGACGCGATCCGCCAGCTGGCGCGCCAGTTCGAGCGGCCGAATGCCGGTGCCGCGGGTCGTATTCTGATCGATGCGCGCCTTGATCCCCACGATCAGGTCGCGGTTCGCCTCGACGATCTGGGTCGCCAGATCGACATCGCAGTAGTCGAGATTGGCCAGCTCCCAGGTGGGTGCCACCAGGCCAATCGCCGACAGGTTGAGGAAGCTGAGCACGCGTGCCCGGCCTGGCCGGGCGATGTACTCGCGGAAACCGGGAAAAGTGTAGGCGCCGGCGCTGCCAACATCGATCCAGGTGGTCACGCCGCTGCGCGCCGCCACCGGATCCGCCTCGATGCCCCAGTAGGTGGCACCCCAGTAGATGTGGGTATGCAGATCGATCAAGCCCGGGGTGAGGAACTGGCCACTGGCGTCGACCACCTGCGTGGCATCGGCGGGGTCGAGCTGTGGCGCGACCGCGGCGACGCGACCGTTGCGCACCGCCAGGTCGTAGCGACCGACCAGCCCGGCGCCAGGATCGACCAGATCGGCGCCGGTGAAGAGGACATCATACGGTTCCATCGTTCACTCCTCGTGGCTACCAGGGCGGCGACATTCCGCCAGCGTGAAGCGCGGGATGGTCGCCCAGTCCAGCGTGCCGGCGTCGGTCTCGAGTTCGGCTGGAATGGCCGCCAGGACTTGGCTGATGGCCTGGCGCAGACACATCATATCATAGCCGGCGACCGTCGGCGCGCCGGCGTGCAGTAGGCGGTCGGCGATCTGCAGCGCGCGGCGTGGTGCCGTACTCATGCCGCGCTCGAGCTGCAGCAGCGCATTGCACAGCAGCACCAGCGCCCGCGTGCCCTCGTCGCGCTCGGTGTGCCAGGCGGCTTCGAACGCCAGCAGCGCATCGCGCCACGCGCCGGCATCGAATGCCGCCTCGGCGCGCCGCAGCAGCTCAGCGGACACGCCGGCCTGCCGCGACGACGCCGGCGACCTGCCACAGCGCGTGGATGTCGCGCAGCGGATCGCCGCGCACCGCCAGCAGATCGGCCGCTGCGCCCGGCGCGAGCACGCCCAGATCCGGCCGACCGAGCGCCTCGGCGGCCCGGCTGGTGGCGCTGGCCAGTGCCTCGGCCGGCGTCAGGCCGACCTCGTCGACCAACAGCGTCACGTTGAAGGCGAAATCCTCGATTGGGGTGAAGGTCACGCCGGCATCGCTGCCAGAGACGAACGGCACGCCGAGCGCGTGCAGCCGGCGCAGGTTGGCGATGCGTTGCGGCCAGGTCACGCGGCGATAGACCTTGAGCGGATGATCGGCCGGCAGTTCGGCCTGTGTCATGCGCTCGCCGATCGCCAGCGTCGGGCAGACGTAGCAACCGGCAGCCTGCACCGCCGCCGCCGCGGCGTCGTCGTATTCGAGACCGGTCGGCGTCTGGAATGAGCAGTGCTCGATGGTCGTGACGCCGGCGCGCGCCGCGTAGAGCACGCCGGTGGTGCCGTGGCAATGCGCCGAGACACGCCGACCGAGCCGCCGGGCATCGTCGACCAGCGCCCGTAGCTGGGCTTCGTCGTATTGCGGCGCAACCGGGTTGGTGCTGGGGGTGAGGGCGCCACCGGTCGCCATGACCTTGATGAAGTCGGCGCCGGCCTTGACCTGGGCCCGCACCGCGCGGCGCAGATCGTCGGCGCTGTCGGCCTCGAGGCCGAAGAACCAGCAGTGTCCGCCGGTGGTGGTGATCGA